>VGIX01000062.1 GCA_016867725.1 Candidatus Effluviviaceae Genus I sp. | reverse complement strand
GCTGGACTACGAGTTCCCGCGCTACAGCGGCCTCGTGCCGCGCACCGTAGACGAGAACAGCGGCGACATCACGGCCCTCGTCGGCACGAACGTCACGATCACCGTCACGCCCAGCAAGCCTGTCGCACGCGCCGACCTCGCGTTCGCCGGCGGCGTGCGGCAGGCCTTCGAGCGCGCGGGGGGACAGGCGCTTCGGACGACGCTGACCGTGACGGGGAGCACGACCTACGCCATCGAGATGACCGACCGCGACGGGCTGACCAACCCCGACCCCGCCGCCTGGTCGATCGTCGCCGTGCGCGACGAGCACCCGCTCGTGCGGATCGTCGAGCCGGGCGAGGACCGCGTGGCGCCCGCCGACATGCTGCTGCCCGTCGCGGCGTCGGCCGTGGACGACTACGGCATCGGGAGGCTCGCCCTGCACTACGCCGTCCAGGGGGGCACGACCGAGGGGACGCTCGCTCTGGCCGAGCCCGGCCCGCGGGCGCCGCGCGAGCTCGCCGGCCGCGTTCTGTGGGACCTCAGAGACACCGGCGCGGTGCCCGGCTCGGTGCTCATCTACTACGCCGCGGTCACCGACAACGACGCGGTGACCGGGCCGAAGACGGCGCGCAGCGAGAGCTACCTCGTGCGGCTTCCGAGCGTGGCCGAGCTGTACAGCAGGGTGAGGGAGGAGCAGGACGCGATCGCGGACGACCTCGAGGAGGTCCTCGGCGAGCAGGAGGACGTGCGCGAGCAGTTCGAGAGCCTCAAGGAGGAGATGAGAAGCAACCCCACCCTCGACTGGCAGAAGGAGGAACGGATCGAGGCGGCGCTCCAGAGGCAGGAGAAGGTCGTTGACGACGCGACCGCCATCGTGGACCGCCTCGACGAGCTGACCGCCGACATGAGCGAGAGCGACCGCGTCACGCTCGACGCGCTCGAGAAGACGAGGGAGATCGCCGATCTCCTCGAGGAGGTCGCCACGGACGAGATGCGCGAGCTCCTCGAGCGCATCCGCCAGGCGATGGGCGACATCAAGCCGCAGCAGCTCGCCGCCGCGATGGAGCAGATGACGCTCACGCAGGAAGACTACCTGCGGCGCCTCGAACAGACGCTGAACCTCCTCCGTCGCGTCAAGGCCGAGCAGGAGCTCGCGGACGTCGCGAACCGGGCGCAGGACCTCGCGGAGCGCGAGGGGCGCGTCGCGGAGGAGGCCTCGCAGCGCCGCGACGGCGAACCGTGCGACGCGCTGGCCGCCGAGCAGGCGTCGCTCAAGGAGGAGGCCGAGAAGCTCCTCGCGGACCTCGAGAAGGCCGCCGAGAGCATGGAGCCGCTGGACCGGTCCACGGCGTCCGACATGCGCGCGGCGGCGGAGGAGACGAGGCAGGCGGGCACGCTCGAGAAGATGGAGCGCGGGCGGGCGAAGCTCGCGGAGTCGAAGCCGTCCGAGGCGGCCGGGGCGTGTCAGTCCGCCGCGAACGATCTCAAGACGCTCTTCACGCGCGCGTCGGCGTGTCAGGGAGGCGCGGCCTGCAGCCTGAGGCAGCGGGACCGCGAGGCCACGCTCCGGGCGGTGGACGAGCTCCTCGGCGTGTCGGCCGAGCAGGGGAAGATCCTGAAGGCCGTCGAGACGCGCGAGCGCATCCCGCGCGGAGCGCTCGTCGAGCTCGTGGCGAAGCAGACGGACCTCGCGGAGGCGCTGACCGCCACGGCGCAGCGCCTGTTCACGGTGTCGAAGGAGTCGTTCGTCATCGACGCCGGCGTGCATCGCAGGATCGGGCTCGCGCAGGCGGCGATGCTGCGCGCGGCGTCGCGGATCGCGGACGGGGGTTCCACGCCCGGCAGGAAGGAGGCCCGCGACGCCCTCGGCCAGGTGAACGCGCTCATCGTCGATCTGCTCACCACGAGCCAGCAGAGCTCGCCGTCGTCCGGCGGAAGCGCGCTCGAGGAGCTCATGCAGCAGCTTCAGTCGATGGCGGAGCGGCAGTCGTCGCTCAACGACCTCACGCGGCTTCTCGAGCGGCAGACGCAGGAGCTCGGCATGGGTCCCCAGGCAAGCCGGCAGCTCGCCGACATGATGGCCGCGCAGGAGCGGCTCCTCGAGGACGCCAGGAGGCTCGCGAGGGAGTTCGGGGACCGCCGCGAGATCCTCGGCAGGCTCGACGACACCGCGGACGAGATGGCGAAGGCGCTCGCGGAGATGGAGAAGACCGGCGCCTCGCAGCAGACGGTGGACCGCCAGAAGCGGATCCTCTCGCGGCTCCTCGACGCGCAGCGCTCGCTTCGGCGGCGCGAGTACACCCGCGAGCGCCTGTCTCGGCCCGGCGAGGAGTACGCGCGCGAAAGGCCGGGCGCGCTGCCGGACGACGCGACCCGGGCGACGCAGCGGCTTCGCGAGGACCTCCTCAGGGCGATGGAGCGCGCCTACCCCGGCGAGTACAGGGACCTCATCCGCGCGTACTTCGAGGGGCTGTCGCAGGACGCGCGCGGCGGGAGCGAAGGGCGATGAACCGTCTTGCGGCGGCCGCGCTCGTCGCGGCGATCCTCACGACGCACGGTCCGTCGGCGGCCCGAACGGTCGGTGAGCCGACCGTTGACGAGCGCGAGATCGGCGCGGCGCGGAACGCGCTCATCATGGGGGACAACGCCGCGGCCGTGACCCTCTTCGAGGCCCTGTACGAGCGGATGCCCGACGACCCGCGCGTGCTCTGGGGGCTCGTCCGCGCCTACACCGCGAGCGGGATGGACCGCGAGCGCGTCGTTCCGCTTCTTGCGGAGCGGCTTCGGCGCATCCCGTCCGACGACCAGGCGAGGCGGGAGCTGGGGGAGGCGTACGCGAGGATCGGGGAGCGCGCGCTCGCGCACGAGACGTGGATCGCGGGCGCCGCGAGCGTGCGGGCCGACGCGGACCGGTACTACGACGTCGGGTCGCTCGAGATGCAGTACCGCATGTACGAGCACGCGGAGGTGACCTATCGCGAGGGCCGGACGCGGCTCTCGTCGCCCACGATGTTCGCGGAGGAGCTTGCCCAGGTGTACACGGCGCTCAGGCGGTTCGATGAAGCGATCGACGAGTGCCTGCTCGCCGTGGAGGAGCATCCGGCGATGGCGCAGTGGGCGGTCAACAACGTCGAGCTCATGATCGAGCTCGGCGCGCCGCGGGACCGCATCGAGCGACGGGTGACGGGCATCGCGAAGGCGGAGGGCTCGTCGCCTGCGGCGCTCGCGTTCGCGGGGAGCGTGCTCCTCGCGTTCGGGCGGCACGACGACGCGCTCGCGGCGTACACGCGGGCCGACGGACTCCACGGCGCGAAGGGGGAGGCGCTCCTCGAGTTCGCCGGGATCCTCGAGGACGAGGGCAGGCCGGCCGAGGCGCGGCGCGCGTACCTGTCGGTCGTCGAGCGGGCGCCGGGCTCCGCGCAGGCGGCGACCGCCGGGACGAAGGCGGCGCTCCTCCGCGCGGCCTCGGGCGACCCGGAGGGCGCCGTGGCGGAGCTCCGGGCGGTGGCCGAGGCGTCGGCCGACCATCCGGCCGCCGGGGACGCGCTCCTCGAGGCGGCGAGGATCGAGCTCTACACGCTCGACGACCCCGCCGGCGCGCTCGAGACCGTCGGGCGGATCCCGGCCGCGCCGCGGCTGCGGCGGAGCAGGGAGGAAGCAGAGCTTGTCGCGATCGACGCCGCGCTCGCGCTCGGCGACGTCGACGGCGCGCGGGCGAGGGCCGCGGCGCTGGCGGGCGGGGCGGCAGAAGCGGCCGTTCGGGGTCGCGCGATGTACGCCGGCGCGTACGCGGCGTTCCTCGCGCTCGACACGGCCGCCGCGCTCGACGGCTTCCGCGCGCTCGTCACGATGGACGTCTCCGGACCGCTCGTGAACGACGCGCTCCGCCTCATGCTCGTGCTCTCGGACGCGGACGAAACGGGGGACGAGGAGCCGCTCAGGCTCTTGGTCTCGGCGCACGTGGCGCTGCGGCGGGGCGACCGGGAGGGCGCGCGCGCCGCGGTGGCCGCGCTCGCCTCCGCGAGCGCGGCCGGGTCGGCCGCCACCGAGGGGCTCCTGCTTCTCGCCAGGGCCGCGGAGGCCGACCGCGACGCCGACCGTGCGCTTGCGGCATACGCGGCGGTGCTCGAGGGGTCGGCGTCGCTCGCGGCGCGCGCGCACGCCATGATGCGGCGCGGGGACATCCTCGCGGCCGCGGGACGGAGCGCGGAGGCCATGGCGTCGTACCGCGGCATCCTCGAGGAGCTTCCCGCGAACTTCCTCTCGGGGGAGGCGCGACGGAAGCTCGACGAGCTGCGGCGGGCTCTCCCGGAGGGATGAGAAGGTGATTGGAGGCGGGCGGACCGGCGGGGAGCGGACGGGGCGCGCTGACGGCGGGGCAGCGGGGCGCGCTGTTGCTGCGCGGGCCGTGCCGCTCGCCCTGGCCGCGGGAGCGCTCCTGCTCGCCGCCGTCCCCGCGTCGGGGGCGCACCTCATCCCCATGGACCTCACGCAGAGCGACCACCTCAAGGCCTACGGCGCCGCGTACTGGGCGCTCGAGAAGGGCTACCGCGTCGAGTGGCTTCTCAACTACCGCGGCGGGTCCTTCCTCGTGCTCGACGGCGGCCGCGACGTCATCGAGGAGTGCACCTTCCGCGGCGTGCGCAGGGAGGACATCGACGGCGCGCCGCTCGCCGCGCTCTACGCGACGGTCGAGCAGGAGAACATGGAGGTGGTGCTCCTCGAGAAGGCGCCGGCGGTCGCGGTCTACGCCCCCGACGTGGTCGAACCGTGGGACGACGCCGTGATGCTCGCGCTCGAGTACGCGGAGATCCCATACACGGTCGTGTGGGACCGCGAGGTGCAGACCGGCCGGCTCGCCGAGTACGACTGGCTGCACCTTCACCACGAGGACTTCACGGGGCAGTACGGGAAGTTCCACGCGGCGTTCGCGAACGCGGAGTGGTACCGAGAGCAGAAGGCCCACTATGAGCGACTCGCAGCGGAGCAGGGCTTCGCGTCGGTGTCCGAGCAGAAGAAGGCGAGCGCGGCCACGATCAGGGAGTACGTCGTCCGCGGCGGGTTCCTGTTCTCGATGTGCTCGGCGACCGACAGCTTCGACATCGCGCTTGCCGCGGCCGGCGTGGACATCTGCGACGCGGCGTTCGACGGGACCCCTCCCGACCCGCGCGCGCAGGAGAAGCTGGGTTTCTCACGGTGCGTGGCGTTCGAGAACTTCACGATCATCACCAGTCCCAACGTGTACGAGTTCTCCGACATCGACATGACGGAGGACGTTCGGAACCGCCCGGAGGAGACCGACTTCTTCACGCTGTTCGAGTTCGCGGCGAAGATCGACCCCGTGCCGACGATGCTCACGCAGTGCCACGTGAACGTCGTGCGCGGGTTCATGGGGCAGACGACGAGCTTGCGCAGGAGCCTCGTGAAGAGCTACGTCACCGTGCTCGGGGACTACCCGGGCACCGACGAGGTCAAGTACATCCACGGGAACGTAGGGCGCGGGACGTTCACCTTCCTCGGCGGCCACGATCCCGAGGACTACCGCCACATGGTCGGCGACCCGCCGACCATTCTCGCTCTCCACAAGAGCTCACCGGGCTACAGGCTCATCCTCAACAACGTCCTCTTTCCCGCGGCACGGAAGAAGGAGCGGAAAACGTAGCCCCGCCCTGTCCCGCCTGTCGCCGGCGTCCATGGCGCCACCGGCGACCCATCCTCCCGCCCCTCTGGCACGCTTCTTGTAACCACACTCCCGCTAGGGCACTTCACGAGGGGGTGCTATGGGAACATCGCTCGATCCGCGTCGGACGGCCGGAGACCGCCCGCCGCGGAGCGTTCTCAAGGAACTCCTGTTCTCCATGCTGGCCTTCGGGACGGTGGTCGGGCTGCTGTTTCCGCCCTTCGCCAGCGCCCAGCTGCACTCGCCGGCCGCGATGAGCTACCGGTTCTTCGCCCTCTCGGTGGCGTCGGGCCTCATCGTCGGCGCCGGCAACTTCCTCATCTTCAAGATGGTCGTCTCGAGACAGCTCGCGCTGCTCGTGTCGGGGATGCGGCACGTCAACGCCGAGGTCCGCGCCGCCATGGACACGGGGAGCGACACGCTCGAGCAGTGCAAGCTCAGCGTCACGAGCAGCGACCTCATCGGCGACGCGACAGCCTCGTTCAACCACATGACCGAGGCGATCGGCCGCAGGATCGGCGTCGAGAGCACGACCAGGAGGCTCCTGGCGAGGCTCTCGCAGTCTGTCGCCCTGGATGTTGTCTCGCGGGACATCCTGGACGCGCTTGCGGACATCACGGGCGCGCGTGGCGGCGTGCTCTACGGCGACACGGGACAGAAGCTCCGGCTGTTCGGCTCCTTCGGAGTCGACGCGGGATCGGGAGTTCCCGACGAGCTCGACGCTTCGCAGGGGCTCGCACAGCGGGCGGTGTCGCGCGGCGAGGTCATCTGCGCGTCACCGTCGCGCGACGGGTTCGAGTGGGTCGCCTTCTCGACCCCGCTGGCGCAGTTCCGCCCCGGCTCGATCACTGTCATCCCTCTCGTCGCCGAACAGCGGCCGGTCGGCGTCGTGGTGCTGGCCTGCTGCGGCGAA
>VGIX01000061.1 GCA_016867725.1 Candidatus Effluviviaceae Genus I sp. | reverse complement strand
GGTCTCGAGGCTGGGGCTCGCGTGGACGTCCGCGCCCCAGATGCGCATGAGCGACCGGCGGTACGGCTTCTGCTCGTAGCTCACCTTCACCATGTACACCGTGCAGTCCAGCCCGAAGCAGTTGCACGCGAACGAGAGCGCGCTCCCCCACTGCCCCGCGCCCGTCTCGGTCGTCAGGCGCTTCACGCCCGCCTTCTTGTTGTAGTACGCCTGCGGGACCGAGGTGTTGGGCTTGTGGCTGCCGGCGGCGCTCACTCCCTCGTTCTTGTAGAAGATCCTCGCGGGCGTCCTGAGGAACGCCTCGAGCCGCCGCGCGCGCACGAGCGGCGTCGGCCTCCACAGCGAGTAGATGTCGAGCACCTCCTCCGGGATCGGGATCTCGGGCTCGGCCGAGACCTCCTGGAGGATGAGGTCCATCGGGAAGAGCGGCAGCAGGTCCTCGGGTCCGAGGGGCTTCCGCGTCTGCGGGTGGAGCGGAGGGTCGAGCGGCCTGGGCAGGTCCGGCGCGACGTTGTACCAGGCCCTCGGGATATCCTTCTCGCTCAGGATGATCTTCCGTGCGTCCATGCTTCCCTCCTAAGGAATCTCACCAGCCGCGCCTCGCAGAGTTCCTCGATGTCGCTCAGCGACGCCAGCGCCTCGGGGGCCGCGTCGTCGCCGAGCGAGATGACCATGACGGCCCGCTCGCCGACGACCTCCCGGCCCACCTCCATCCTCGATATGTTGAGACCCGCCCGCCCGAGCAGCGTGCCCACGCGTCCGACGACGCCCGGCTCGCACACCGCGCGCGCGTCGAACCAGCAGACGACGACAGTGCCGCTCGGCGGCAGGTCCACCTCAAACCCGTTGATCTCGGTCAGCCGCGCGCCCGCGCTGCCGAGGAGCGTCCCCGACAGCGTGCGCGCGCGCCCATCCGCGCCCCGCGCCGTGATAAGGCTCGTGTACGCGCCGCAGTCGGTCGTGCGCGACTCCGTCACGGCGATGCCGCGCCTCTTCGCGACCGCCCGGCCGTTCACCAGGTTGACCTGGTCTCCCTCGACCGGCTCGAGCAGCCCCTTCAGGAACGCCGACGCGGCCAGCTCGGTGCGGTACCGGCCCAGCTCGCCTCCGAACCGCACCTCGACGCCGCCGACCGGAAGCCCGAAGAGCTGCGTGAACGCGCTCCCCATAGCCTCGGCGAGCGGCAGGAACGGCCGCACGAACGCCATCGTCTCGCTGTCGGCGAGCGGCATGTTGATGGCGTACTTCGGCAGCCGCCCCGCGAGCGCTTCCACGACCTGCTCGGCGACTGTGGTGCCGACCCGCGCCTGCGCCTCCTCGGTGGAGCCGCCGAGATGCGGCGTGACGACGACCTGCGGGAACGAGAAGAGCGGGTGCGACCTGACAGGCTCGCAGTCGAACACGTCCACGCCCGCGGCCGCGACGCGCCCCGAGCGGAGCGCCTCCGCGAGCGCGTCCTCGTTCACGATGCCGCCCCGCGCGCAGTTGATGACGCGGACGCCGGGACGCGCGAGCGCAAGCTCGCGGGCGCCGATCATCCCGTAGGTCTCGTCGGTCTTCGGCGTGTGCACGCTCAGGTAGTCGCTCGCCTGGATGAGATCGTCGAGGTTCTCGACGCGCACCGCGCCGAACGCCTCGAAGCGCTCCAGCGCGATGTAGGGATCGTAGGCCACGACCTTCATCCCGAACGCGGCCGCCCGGACCGCGACCATCGAGCCCACGCGGCCCAGACCGACGATGCCGAGCGTCTTCCCGAAGAGCTCGACGCCGTGCCGGCCGGCCTTCGGCCACTCGCCGCCCTTGAGTCCAGCGTTGACCGCCGGGATGTCCCTCGCGAGCGCGAGCATGAGCGCGAGCGTGTGCTCCGCGGCGGAGACGATGTTGCTCTCGGGAGCGTTCACGACCATCACGCCGCGCTCCGTGGCGTACGCGACGTCGATGTTGTCAACGCCGACGCCCGCCCGTCCCACGACGCGCAGGTGCGGCGCGCGGTCGAGCAGCTCGCGGTCCACGCGGGTATGGCTCCGCACGATGAGGCCGTCGCACTCCGCCACGCGGTCGAGAAGCCGGTGCCTCTCGACGCCAAAGGCGGTCTCCGCCTCGAGCGAGGCGGAAAGCACGGCCATCCCATCGTCGGAGATGGGTTCGCTCACGAGAACGCGCACAGGTCACTCCCCCGGTCACATTCGCGAGAGGTAATCAGCAAGTGGTGTGCCAAGAAAGAGGCACCGCCGCTCGCCGACGGCGGTGCCCCTCTTGCGGTACATGCTCTGCGGCGTGCTACTCCCCGTCGTTCGGGTCGTGGACCGGTGCCGCCTGCGGCGCCGGGGTCTCGCTCACCGGCAGCGGCCTCTCCTCGCCCGCGCGATAGTCCACGCCGGCCGTCTCGGGCATGCCGTACGCATCCGGATGCATGTACGTGCCCCGCTCGTCCGCGGACTTCACGACCTCGACCTCGATCCCGTGCGCGCGCGCGTACGCGTCGTGGCGCACACCGGTCACCATCCACGACACCTTCATGCCGGGCTCGCCGCCCGCGATCTGGAACGCGTTCCCGGAGATCTCCTTCGCGACGTACACCGGCGCGAAGCCGCCGACGCAGGTGAGCTGATAGCGGAAGTCCTGGTTCAGCGCCTCGAACCAGTCGGGCAGCGTCACGGTCGCTTCGCCGCGGCCGTCGAGCACGGCGTTGCCCGTGTACATGTTGGCCATCTCGTCGCTCTCGACACAGGAGTGCTGGAGGTACTTGCCCGTCGGGTCGAGAGGGTGGTCGATCTTGAACGCCTTCGTCCCGGCCGTCAGCGTGCCGGTGACGTGCGCGTTCCCGGAGAAGTAACCGGCGTAGTTGGTCGTCCCGCCGGCGGCCTGCCCGAAGATGCCGTAGTTGTTCGTCCCGCTGGCTGCGTAGCCGTAGACGGCGTAGTTGCTGCCGGTGCCGCCGCTCACCAAGCCGTAGACGCCGCGGTACGAGTAAGAGCCCGTCGGCTGGACATAGCCCACGAGGCCACGATAGCCGCCCTGGAAGTACCCCCCCACGCCATGGTAGTCGACCGGGACGCTCTTGCCGTAGACGCCGACGGCGTCGACGGCGGCCGTGGTCGTGCACTCGCCGTGGACGGCGTGCGCCGCGTTGCTCGCCATGCTCGTCGTGAAGTAGCCGCCGTACTCAGTGGTGCTGGCCGCGCTGACGTCGCCGCTAAGCGTCGCGCCTCCCCCATCGATGCGTCCGTTCCCGTTCACCGCGAAGTCGACGACACCGCCGCGGTCGAACTCCACGTACTGGAAGTTGTCTGGCGACGCTGACGGCACGGTGATCTGCAGGATGTCGTTCCCGGCCGAAGGAGTGGATGTGCGGTTGATGTTGACGGCTCGCCCCAGGTTGGAGCCCGCATGCTCGACGTAAAGGGCCTCAGCGTTCGCCGCACTGTAGACACCCAGCTTGCCGCCGGGCGTCGAGGTACCGATGCCCACGTTTCCCGTGACGCCCGAGTACATGTTGCTGCCGCTGATGACCCAGTCGGCGTCGCTCCCGGCGGCCGCCTGCCACGTGCCGACGCCGGACGCGTCGGACGTGAGGACCCTGCCGGCTGCGGCGCCGGTCGACATCGCGAACCCGCCCGTCGTCACGGTCGAGTCCACGGCGATGCCCGTCCCGCCGATGAAGTGCGCCGCGGGGGCGCCGGAGTTCGTCGTCTCGGCCACGAGGGCCCCTCCCGCGTATCCCGACTGCGCGTAGATCGCCTCGGCGCTCGACGAGTAGAAGTGCCCCGCGCGGGCACCGCAGCGGCCGCTGGCGTAGATCGCTGTGTTCACCGGCGGCTCGCTGATCGACGGCGCGCACGCGTGGAAGGCGGCCGCGGTGCCGAGCCGGTTCGACACGAACAGAGCGGTGGTATCTCCGGTCGCCTCGTTCGTCACACGCGCGCCGGCGTTGCGACCCGTCTCCACGTCGAGCCGCGCGTCGGGCGTCGAGGTGCCGACACCGACGTTCCCAACCTCATGATGAACGTTGTCGCCGTCCACCTCCCAGCCGCCGCCCACCAGGTTGTCCGCGAACGCCGCGTGGGCGGCGTAGGGGACGCTTTCGAACGCGACGCGAGGAGTCAGCTCCGCGTCGTGCCCGATCTGGATGGAGAGCCAGTACGGAACAAGGAAGTCGAGCGTTGTGAGCGACACCACGCTCCCGAGGTGCGCGTTCATGATGCCGCCGGAGATGGGGATGAGCTGGGGTTCCGACCACAGAGCCGTGCCCCCCACGGCGACGTCGTAGATCCGGAATGTGACAGCGTAGTTGCCGTCGGGCACCGGGTTGCCGTCGTCGTCCCGGAGCACACCCTGGTAGCTGATGGTCTCGGGGATGTCCGCCATCGCCGTCGCGCAGAGAGCGACGACGAGGGCCGCGGCCGCGAACACGATCGCGCGTCTCATGGTCCTTCCCTCCCTCCCCGGCCGTGCCGGGCAAGCGGGTGACTCCAACGACCGATGTGACATCGAGAAATGGGCAGGCTGCCGGTCAGTCAGGCCCCCGACCGGACACAGTAGGATACCACATGAAGGCGATGATATCAGGAAGAGGGGCGGCCGCCCGAAGGTGGCCGCCCCCTGAAGCAGTCTGCGATGTCCTGCGCCGTCAGCGCAGCACGATGAGCCGCACCTCCTGGCGCTCGGTGGCGGTGCTCACTCTGGCGAAGTAGACGCCCGACGCGACACGCGCGCCGGATGCGTCACGGCCGTCCCACTCCACGGAGTGCGCGCCGCTCCCCTGCTCGCCGAGATCGACGACGAGGAGTTCCCTGCCCGTCACGCTGTAGATGGAGAGCCCGACCCGAGCCGGCTCCGACAACGAGTAGTTGATCGTCGTCCTCGACAGCACCGGGTTCTCCGTGGCCCAGACGGCGCCCATGCCGGCAAGCGTCCACCAAGCGTAGAGCGTCGCGTCCGCGTCGACGGTGTAGGTACCGCCGGCGGCGTACGGCGTGCCCGTGCCGTTCGGCTCCGTGTTCCATCCGACGAACAGGTAGCCGGTCCTGGACAGGAAGTGGCAGTTCGTTGCGAGCGTCAGCGGAACGCCGTGCGCCTTGTGCTGGCTCTCGGGCGCCGTGCCGCTCGTGTTGCCGTTCCCGTCGTAGGAGACGGTGTAGGCCGGCATCGGGAAGTACGGAGTCCACTTCGCGTACATCGTCGCGGACGCGCCCTCGGTGTACTGCGCGCCCTCGGCGTAGTCCGCGCCCGACCCGTCGGCGGCCGTGTTCCAGCCGGCGAACCTGAAGCCCTCCCTCGTCAGGCCGCCGATGTTCCTGGCAAGGGTCAGGTAGACGCCGCTGACGGCAGACTGGGAGGCCGGAACCGTGCCCGCCGCATGACCGTTGCCGTCGTAGGTGACCGCGTAGGTCTCGACTCCCCAGTGCGCGTAGAGCGTGTGGTCCGCGGCCGTGGTCACCTCGGTCTCGTCGGTGACCAGGTCGCCGCCCGTGGACTGGACCCCGTCGCCCGGCTCGGTGAACCAGCCGGCGAACAGGTAACCCTGCCGCTCGGTTCTCGCAAGCTCGCCGTAGAGCAGGCCGAGCACCACGACCTTGTTGACCGGGTCAGGCTCCGTGCCGCCCTGCGCGTCGAAGGTGACGGTGAACTCGTTCGCCGCCCATCGCGCGTGGAGCGTGTGGCTGGAGGCGATCGTCACGATGGACTCGGCGGTGACCTCCGTCCCGCCCTGCGGGGCGGTGAACCACCCCGCGAACTCGCTCCCCTCGCGCTCCGTCGTCGCCAGCGTGCCGTACGGCTGGTCGAAGATCACGACGATGTACTCGGGGTCGGGCGTCGAGCCGCCCTGCGCGTCGAAGGTCACCTTGTACTCCTCGGCCGTCCAGCGCGCGTAGAGCGTGTCGTCCGCGGCAACCTCGACGATCGTGATGGGCTGGACCTCCGTCCCGCCCTCGGGGTCGGTGTACCACCCGCCGAACCAGTAGCCGGTGCGACTCGTCGTCGCCAGGTCGCCGTACTCCTGGCCGAAGGTGACCCGCTTGGCCGCGGGGTCGGGATCGCTCCCGCCCTGCGAGTCGAAGGTCACCGTGTACTCGTTCGCCGTCCACTGCGCGTAGAGCGTGTGGTCGCCCGCGATCGTGACGATGGACTCGGACGTGATCTCGTCGCGCTCGGGCCCGCCGGTGAACCACCCGACGAACTCATAGCCCGTGCGACTGGTCGCCGCGAGCCTTCCGTACTGCTGGCCGAAGATGACCTGCTTCGTCTCCGGATCGGGGTCGGACCCGCCCTGCGCGTCGAAGGTCACCGTGTACGTGTTGGGCTCCCACTGGGCGTAGAGCGTGTGGTTCTGGGCAGTCGCGACGATGGTGCCCGCCGTGACCTCGTTTCCGCCGATCGACTCGTCGAACCACCCGACGAACGCGTAGCCCGTCCGGCTCGTGGTGGCGAGGGCCCCGTACACCGCGCCGTACGTCACCTGCGTGCTCGTCGGGTCGGGCTCGGTGCCGCCCTGCGCGTCGAAGGTCACCGCGTACTCGTTCGGCGTCCAGTGCGCGTACAGCGTGTGGTCCGAGGCGATGACGACGCGGGTCTCAGAGGTGATCCGACCGCGCTCCGGCTCGGTGTACCATCCGGCGAAAGCGTAGCCCGTGCGGCTCGTCGTCGCGAGCGTGCCGTACAGCGCACCGAAGGTGACGATCTTGCTCGCCGGGGTCGGGTTCGTTCCACCGGCCGCATCGAAGAACACCATGTAGTCGTTGGCGGTCCACTGCGCGTAGAGCGTGTCGTCCGCCGCCACGGCCACGATGCTCTCGGCCGTCACCTCGTCGCCTCCGCCCGGCGCGGTGAACCAGCCGTCGAACACGTAGCCTTCGCGGTCCGTCGTGGCGAGCGCTCCGTACGCCTGCCCGTACGTCACCTGCTTGGTCTGCGGCACGGGCGTCGTGCCGTCCATCGCGTCGAACGTCACCGTATACTCGTTCGCCGTCCACTGCGCGTAGAGCGTGTCGTCGGCGGCCACGGCCACGATGCTCTCGGCCGTGATCTCGTCGCCACCCGTCGGCTCGGTGAACCACCCGTCGAAGGTGTACCCGGCCAGGCTCGTCGTCGCGAGCGTGCCGTACAGCGAACCGAAGGTGACGATCTTGCTCGCCGGGGTCGGGTACGTCCCGCCGGCCGCATCGAAGAACACCATGTAGTCGTTGGCCGTCCACTTCGCGTAGAGGCTCAGCGCGGCGTTCGTGGTGTAGGACGCGCCCTCGGCGTAGTTCGTGCCCGAGCCGTTGGCGGCGGTGTTCCACCCCGAGAGCGTGTAGCCGGTCTTCTCGAGACCGCCCGTGTTGGTCCGCAGCGTGAG
>VGIX01000060.1 GCA_016867725.1 Candidatus Effluviviaceae Genus I sp. | reverse complement strand
ACCGCGCCGACGGGCTCCTCGGCCTCTCGAACCTCTACATCAAGGACGACAGCCGCAACCCGACGGCCTCGCTCAAGGACCGCGCGACGGCCGTGGCGATGGCGCGCGCGCTGGCGGAGGGCGCGACCGCGGTCGCGGCCGCGTCGACGGGCAACGCGGGCTGCTCGCTCGCCGGGTTCGCGGCGGCGGAGGGTCTGCCCTGCTACATCTTCGTCCCGAAGGCCGCGCCGAAGCCGAAGGTCGCCCAGCTCCTCGTGTACGGCGCGACGGTGCTCGCGGTGGACGGCACGTACGACGACGCGTTCGACCTCGCGGCCGAGGCCATCGAGAAGTTCGGCTGGTACAACCGCTGCTGCGCGGTCAACCCGTACCTCGTTGAGGGGAAGAAGACCGTCGCGTTCGAGGTGTGCGAGCAGCTCGCCTTCCGCGCGCCGGACCGCGTGTTCGTGCCGGTGGGCGACGGGTGCATCATGAGCGGGACGTACAAGGGGTTCGCGGAGTTCGCGCGCCTCGGCTTCACGGAGAAGGTGCCGGCGCTCGTTGGCGTGCAGGCCGAGGGGCTCGCGCCGCTGGCGCGCGCGTTCGCCGGCTGCCGCGACGTCGAGCCGTGCAGGGGACGCACGTGCGCCGACAGCATCGCGGTCGGCCACCCGCGCAACTGGCGGAAGGCGCTGCGCGGCGTCCGCGCGAGCGAAGGCTCGATGATGACCGTGAGCGACGACGAGATCCTCGACGCCATCCCGACGCTCGCTCGCGCGACCGGCGTGTTCGGCGAGCCCGCTGGCGTGACGGCGTTCGCCGGGCTTGCGAAGGCCGTGCGCGAGGGGCAGGTCTCGCGCGACGAGACGGTCGTCGTGCTCATGACGGGGAGCGGGCTTAAGGACACCGAGAACGCGATGCGCGCGGTCGGGAAGCCCATCGAGATCGGTCGGTCGCTCGCCGATGTGGAGCGGGCGGTGGGGGCGCGGTGAAGCTCACGCTCACGGTCAACGGCGCCGCGCGGACGGCCGAGGTCGGTCCGACCACGACCCTCGTCGAGCTTCTCCGCGGGCCGCTCGGCCTGACCGGCACCAAGGTCGGCTGCGGCCGCGGCGAGTGCGGTGCGTGCACGGCGCTTCTCGACGGGCGGCCCGTGAACTCGTGCATCGTGTTCGCGGCGCAGTGCGAAGGCCGCAACGTGCTCACCATCGAGGGGCTCTCGGAGGCTGGCGAGCTTCACCGCATCCAGCGCGCGTTCGTCGAGACGGGCGCCGTCCAGTGCGGGTTCTGCACGCCGGGCATGATCATGTCGGCGTACGCGCTCCTCCGCGACAAGGCGCGGCCGAGCCGCGAGGAGATCGTCGAGGCCATCGCCGGGAACCTCTGCAGGTGCACGGGGTACGCGAAGATCGTCGAGGCGGTGGAGCGGGCGTCGGAGTGACCGAGCGCGGCGGGGGACAGGGAGGCGGCATGGAGTTCCGTGACAGCGGCAGCGTGCTGATGGTGCGTCTCTACCAGGACGAGGACCTCTTCGCGTCGCTTCGCGAAGCGTGCCTCAAGTCCGGCCTCAAGACAGGCATCGTGGTGTCCGGCATCGGGATGCTCAAGCAGAGCGAGCTCAGTTTCTTCCTGCGGCAGGAGCAGTATCACACCGCGCTCTTTCCCGAGCCGCTCGAGCTCGTCTCGCTCACGGGCAATGTCCTCGCGCAGGACGGCGACGTCGTGTTCCACCTTCACGCCGTGCTCGCGCGCGAGAGCAAGGAGACCGTGGCCGGTCATCTCTCGAAGGGGAAGGTCAACGTCACGAACGAGATCGCCGTCCTCAAGACCGACATCGCGGCCGAGCGGCGGCAGGACCCGGCCACAGGCCTCATGGCCCTTCACTTCAAGTAGGAGTCGCGCATGAGTCCCACGTCCAGCGAGCTCAGGGAGATTGCGAAGATCGTGCGGCGCGACGTCCTCACGATGGTCCTCGAGGCGGGCTCCGGGCACGTCGGCGGGTCGCTGTCGTGCGCCGACATCCTCGTCGCGCTCTACTGGCAGGTGCTCCGGATCAGGCCCGAGCGGCCGACCTGGGAGGACCGCGACCGGTTCGTGCTGTCGAAGGCCCACGCGGCGCCGGCGCTCTACGCGGCGCTCGCGCGCCGGGGGTACTTCGAGATGCGCGACCTCCTCACGTTCCGCAAGCTCAAGTCGAAGCTGCAGGGCACGCCCGACCCTCACAGGACCGCGGGCGTGGACGTCTCGGTGGGCTCGCAGGGCGAGGGGCTCTCCATCGCCAACGGCATCGCGGTCTCGGCCCGACGGGCCGGGAAGGGGTTCCGGGTGTACTGCCTCCTGGGCGACGGGGAGCTGCAGGAGGGGCAGGTGTGGGAGGCGGCCCTGACGGCGGCGCACCTCAAGCTCGACAGTGTCTGCGCGATCGTGGACCGGAACGGCCTCATGGGCGCCGGGGCGACCGACGAGATCGCCGCCCTCGGCCCTCTGGCCGACAAGTGGCGGGCCTTCAACTGGCGCGTGAGCGAGGTGGACGGCCACGATCTCGACCAGCTCACGGCCGCGTTCACCGAGGCATCGTCGGTGAAGGGGCAGCCCGCCGTGATCATCGCGAACACCGTGAAGGGCAAGGGCGTTCCCTTCATGGAGGGGAAGGTCGAGTGGCACGACCGGAAGCTCACGGTCGACGTGTACGAGGAAGCCATGAAGGCGCTCACGTAGGCGCCGAGTCCCCCGGAGCGTGACAATGGCCGAAATGGGTCTTGCGGATCTCCACCACCGTGTCGTCGAGACCGAGGCGACGGTGCGCGGCTACGAGCGCGGGCTCGTCGAGCTCGCCGAGCGCGGCGTGGACGTGCTCGTCATGGACGCCGACCTCGGCGCGGCGGGCGGCACCGGCGAGTTCAGGAAGCGTTTCCCCGACCGGTTCATGGAGTTCGGGTTGTCGGAGCAGGACATGCTGGGCACGGCGGCCGGGCTCGCGCAGGCGGGCCACGTCGTCTTCGTCACGGCCCACGGGATGCTCGCCGCCGCGAACGCCTGGGACGTGATCCGTTCCACGATCTGCACGGCCTCGCTCAAGGTCGTCGTGTGCGGCATCGACGCCGGGTTCTCGTCCGGCGGCGACGGCTGCGCGAGGCAGTCGCTCGAGGACGTCGCGGTCATGCGGGCGCTTCCCGGGATGACCGTCATCGTGCCGGTGGACGCCGTCGAGGCGAGGAAGGCGACGGTCGCCGCGGCGAGGATCCCCGGTCCCGTGTACGTCCGCTTCGCCACGTCGCGCACGCCCGTCGTCACGACCGACATGACGCCGTTCACGGTGGGGCAGGGCGCCGTGTACCGGCAGGGCGAGGACGCGACGGTGATGGCATGCGGCGTCATGGTGTACGAGGCGCTCCGGGCGGCGCGGCAGCTCGAGGACGGGGGGCTCTCGGTGCGCGTCGTCAACTGCCCCACGATCAAGCCGCTCGACCGGGCCATCGTGAACCGGGCCGCCGTCGAGACGGGCGCGCTCGTGACGGCGGAGGAGGGCTCGACGATCGGCGGGCTCGGGGGCGCGGTCGCCGAGGCGCTGGCGCAGTCGCCGAGGCCGTCGCCGCTTCGGATCATGGGCATCGAGGACAGGTTCGGCGAGTCAGGCGACCACGAGCAGCTTCTCTCGCACTTCGGCCTCTCGGCCCGCGAGATCGTCTCGAGCGTCAAGGACGTGGTGGCGCGGAAGCGCGCGATCGCGGCGGGAACCGACGCGGGAGGGACCACGTAGAGGCGCGTGCGCGGGGCGGCCGGGCGCGCGACCCGGACCCGTGCGAACACATACAGAGGAGGGACGCGATGTTCGCGAAGCGGATGGACAGGCTGGGGACGGAGACCGCCTTCGAGGTGCTCGCGAAGGCGAAGGCGCTCGAGGCGCAGGGCAGGGACATCGTGCACCTCGAGATCGGCGAGCCGGACTTCGACACGCCGGACAACATCCGGAAGGCGGCCGAGAAGGCGATCTGGCAGGGCTACACGCACTACGGCCCGTCGGCCGGGCTCATGGAGGCGCGGAAGGCCGTCTGCGAGTACTTCGCCGCCGACCGCGGCATCGAGTACGAGCCGGACCAGATCGTGCTCACGCCGGGCGGGAAGCCCGTCATCTTCCTTCCCATCCTCGCGCTCGTGGACCACGGCGACGAGGTCATCTACCCGAACCCGGGCTACCCGATCTACGAGTCGGCGATCAACTTCGCCGGCGGGAAGGCCGTTCCCCTCGTGTATCGCGAGGAGCGCGACTTCCGGTTCGACATGGCCGAGCTCGAGGCGAAGATCAACCCGAAGACCAAGATGCTCATCCTGAACTCGCCGGCGAACCCGACGGGCGGCATCCTCGAGGAGAGCGATCTTAAGCGCATCGCTGAGCTGTGCGTCAAGAACGACGTGGTCGTGCTCTCGGACGAGGTCTACTGCAAGATCATCTACGAAGGCAAGCACCACTCCATCGCGACGTACCCGGGGATGAAGGAGCGCACGATCCTCATGGACGCGCACTCGAAGACCTACGCGATGACGGGGTGGCGGCTCGGGTTCGCCGCGATGCCGAAGCCGATCGCCGAGAGGTTCACGAAGCTCAACACGAACGTGTACTCGCACGCGACGACGTTCGTGCAGCTCGCGGGCATCGAGGCGCTCAAGGGCCCGCAGGACAAGGTCAAGGAGATGGTGGCGACCTTCGACAAGCGCCGGAAGGCGATCGTCGCGGGCATGAACTCGATCAAGGGCTGGAAGTGCCTGATGCCCAAGGGCGCGTTCTACGTGTTCCCGAACATCACGGGCACCGGCATGAAGTCGAAGGAGCTCGCGGACAAGCTCCTCAACGAGGCCGGCGTCGCGTGCCTTGCCGGGACCTGTTTCGGCGCGCACGGCGAGGGGTTCCTGCGGTTCAGCTACGCCAACTCGCTCACGAACATCGAGAAGGCGCTCGATCGGATCAAGGGCGTGCTCGCGCACCAGTAGGCGCGGAGCGGAAGGGCATATGGTCTCAACGGTTGTGCTTGCCGCCGGCGAGTCGAAGCGGATGGGCAGGAAGAAGGAGGCTCTCCCGATCGCCGGCGAGCCGATGGTGAGCGTCGTCGTCCGGAAGCTGCTCGGGGCGCGCGGCGTGGACGAGGTCGTCGTCGTGCTGGGGCACGGCGCCGAGGAGGTCGGGGCCGCGCTCTCGGGCATCGCGGACGAGCGGATCGAGCTCGTCGGCAACCGGCGCTACGCGGAAGGCATGGGGGCGTCGCTCGCCCTCGGGGCGAGCGCGTGCTCGTGGGGCGCCGACGCGATCCTCGTGGCGCTGGCCGACGCGCCGTTCTTCAGGACGCAGGATGTCGAGGCGCTCCTCGCGGCCCACGGGAGGGGCGCGAAGATCGCCGTGCCGGCGTTCGGCGGCCGCCGCGGGCACCCGGTCCTGTTCGACGGGTCGTACCGCGAGCGGCTGGAGGCGCTGGCCGGCGACGCGGGCGCGCGCGGGATCCTCGAGTCCGACGCGGCCTCGGTGGTCGAGGTCGAGCTCGACGACGACGGCTTCCTCCTGGACATCGACGAGGACGACGACTACGAGGCCGTGCGGGGCGGTGTGACGACAACGTGAGACCGGTTGACCTCTACGCCGAGATCGCCCGGATGCATCGCGACGGCGTCACGGGCGTCGTGGCGACGGTCGTCTCGGTCGGCGGGTCGACGCCGCGGGGCGCCGGCGCGAAGATGATCGTCTATGCCGACGGCCGGACGCTGGGGACCGTCGGGGGCGGCGCCGTCGAGTCCGCGGTCATCGAGCGGGCGAAGGCGCTTGCGGGCTCGCGGGATCCCGTTCTCCTCTCGTTCGACCTGGGCCCCGACGTCGGCATGGCGTGCGGCGGGCGGATGGACGTGTTCCTCGAGCCGGTGTCGGCGGGCGCGCGCGCGGTCGTCATCGGCGGCGGCCACTGCGGCCAGGCGGTCGCGGCGGCGGCGCGGCAGGCGGGCTTCCGCGTGACCGTCGTCGACGACCGCGAGGACATGGTGACCGCGGAGCGCTTCCCGGGGGCGGAGCGTCGCGTCGCGGGCGGTGTCGAGGCCGTCGGCTGGCTCGGGATCGACGGGGAGACGTTCGTCGTGGTCGTCACGCGCGGGCACCGCTTCGACCAGGAGTGGGTGAAGGCCGTCCTCCCGTTCGCGCCCCGCTACCTCGGGATGATCGGGAGCGAAGAGAAGGTCCGCGCGTCGTTCGCGGGTCTCGCGCGTGACGGCGTCCCGGCCGAGGCCATCGAGCGCGTGCACGCGCCCATCGGGCTCGACATCGGCGCTGAGACGCCGGAAGAGATCGCGGTGAGCGTGGTGGCCGAGATGATCGCCGTGAGGCACGGCGTGCGGGACACGGTGATGCTGCGGGACAAGCCGGGGCGGAAGGGGAAGGACCGTTGAGCGGCGCGCGACCGTCGGGCGCGGGGGGCGGCGGCGCGCGACCGCCGTCGCCGGACACGCCGCCGCTCGTCGTGGTGCGCGGCGGCGGCGACCTCGGGACGGGCGTCGCGCACGCGCTGTGTGGTGCGGGATACCGCGTCCTCGTGCTCGAGACCGACCGGCCGCGGGCCGTGCGGCGCGCGGCGGCGTTCGCCGAGGCGGTGTACGCCGGGCGGGCGGTCGTCGAGGGCGTGGAGGCGATCCTCGTCCCGACGCCCAGGGCCGCGTCGGCGCTCGGCGGCGGGGCGCTGCCGGTGGCGGTGGATCCCGAGGGCGCGCTCGTCCGATCGCTCAGGCCGGCCGCCGTCGTGGACGCGCGGATGGCAAAGCGGAACCTCGGAACGTCGCGGGCCGACGCGCCGGTGACCATCGCGCTCGGGCCGGGGTTCGAGGCGGGGCGGGACGTGGACGTCGTGATCGAGACGAACCGCGGTCCGGCGATGGGGAGCGTGATCGAGCGCGGCGCCGCGGAACCCGACACGGGCGTGCCAGGCGAACTCGGCGGCGTCGCGCTCGAGCGCCTTCTCCGCGCGCCGGCCTCGGGCGAGTTCCGGGCGACGCGGCGCATCGGCGACCTCGTGCGCGAGGGGGATGTGGTCGGCGCGGTCGGCGGGGCGCCGGTCGCGGCGCGCATCAGCGGGGTGCTGCGGGGACTCGCGGCGGACGGGCTCCCGGTCGCGTCGGGGCAGAAGGTCGGCGACGTGGACCCGCGCGGGGCGGAGGTGGACGCGACGCTCATCTCGGACAAGGCGCGCGCCGTCGGGCGAGCGGTGCTCGCGGCGCTCCGCGCCCGCGGCGTCGCACCGAAGGCCGCCGGGTGACGGGCCCGCGGGCCGCGGGCGGGAGCGCCCGCGGCGTCCAGCCGGCCGGGGAGTGACGCCGATGTACGCACCGGCCTGGTACGCGCCGAGGACGGTCGAGGAAGCGCTGGCCGCGCTGGACGCCGCCGACGGCGCGCGCCCGATCGCGGGCGGCACCGACCTCGCGGTGCGCATCCTCGACGGGGCGGCACGGCCGCCCGTGCTCGT
>VGIX01000059.1 GCA_016867725.1 Candidatus Effluviviaceae Genus I sp. | reverse complement strand
CTGGCAGGAGGGCAAGCCCGCGGTCGAGGCGCTGCGCTTCCCGGCGCTGCCCTCGAACGACCGCGCCAACCTCGCGCTCGTGTTCGATGAGGTGGACTGGGCCGGCAACTTCGTGCCCGCCATCGATCGCGTCTTCGTGGCGCGCTCGCCCGAGACGCACGCGTACTGGTTCCCGCTGACCGGGAGCACGATCTTCCTCTACGTCAACACGACGCGCCCTCCGTTCGACGACGTCCGGGCGCGGAAGGCGTTCAGCCTCGCCGTCGACCGCGAACTGCTCATCGACGTCGCGCTCTACCGCTACTCGCGCCCCGCGGACGCGACGGCCCTGAGCGATGCGTTCCTGTCCTGGAAGGACCCGCAGGCGCTGGCCGCGGGCGACTGGGTGGGCCACGACGTCGCGAAGGCGAACGCGCTCCTCGACGAGCTGGGGTACCGGCGGAGCGAGGACGGGTTCCGCGTCGACCCGGCGGGCCGTCGCCTCGAGTTCGAGATCCTGACGGTGTCCGGGTGGTCCGACTGGGTGCGGGCGGCGCAGGTGATGTCGAGGGGGTTCGCCGACATCGGCGTGAAGGCGTCGGTGCGGACGTTCGACTTCGGCGCGTGGTTCCAGCGCGTCCAGGAGGGCGACTTCGACCTGAGTCTCGGGTGGTCCTACGAGGGGCCGACGCCCTACACGTTCTACCGGTGGCTCATGTCGTCCGAGACCGTCGAGCCGGTCGGCGAGATCGCGACCGGGAACTGGCACCGGTTCGGCAGCGCGCGCGCGGACAGCATCCTCGCGGCGTTCGAGCGCGAGGCCGACGCCGACGGACAGAGACGGCTCGCCGCGCAGCTCCAGCGCATCTTCGCGGCTGAGGCCCCGGCGATCCCCCTCTACCCCAACCCCTCGTGGGCCGAGTTCAACACGGGCAGGTTCGACGGGTTCCCCACGGCCGAGAACCCCTACGCGGACCCGTCGCCGAACAAGTTCGACAGGGGAGAGTGCCTGCTGGTCCTCACGACGCTCAGGCCGCGCGGCACTGCGGAGGCGGCGTCCGGCGGCGGGCGGTGACGCACGGAGGAGATGCCGATTGGCCGGGAAGAGCGTGACCTCCCTCGCGGGCAGGTGGGCGCTGGTGACGGGCTCCAGCAGGGGCATCGGGCAGCAGATCGCGCTCGGCCTCGCGCAGTTCGACTGCAACGTCGTGGTGCACGGCAGGACGAGGGCGCACACGACGAGGACGCTCGAGCTGCTCGACGCGTATACCGTGAAGACCGCGGTGGTCGCGGGCGACCTCGGCACGAGGGCGGGAGTCCGGGCCGTCGTCCGCGGCGTGGAGAGGCGCCCTGGTCACATCGACATCCTCTACAACAACGCGGCCGTCCAGAATGCGTGGCAGTCCGTGTGGAAGATCGATAGGTCGACGTGGCAGGACGTGTTCGACGTGAACGTGTTGGCCCTCGTGGACCTGTGCAACGCGTTCGCACCCGGGATGATCAGGCGGGGCTACGGGCGCATCGTCAACCTGACCTCCGGCATCAGGGACATCCCCGAGCTCGCGCCCTACAGCGTGTCGAAGGCGGCGGTCGACAAGTACACGGCGGACCTCGCCGCGAGGCTCGGTGGCACCAACGTGCTCGTGAACACGGTGGACCCGGGGTGGCTGAGGACGGACATGGGCGGCCCGAAGGGGGAGCACGATGTGACGACCGTGCTGCCGGGAGCCCTGGTCCCGGCGCTGCTTCCGGACTTCGGCGCGAACGGGAAGCGGTTCTCGGCTCAGGAGTACGAGTGGTCTGATTAGGAGGAGATCGGAGTGAGGTTCCTCCTCAAGAGGCTGGGGTTCTACGCCCTCGCCGCGTGGGTCGCGGTCACGCTCAACTTCTTCCTGCCGAGGCTCATGCCCGGCGACCCGGCGACGGCCCTCTTCGCCAGGTTCCGCGGCATGCTGGCGCCCGAGGCGCTCGACGCCCTCAGGGAGACGTTCGGGCTGACCGAGGCGCCGCTCGTGGCGCAGTACTTCACGTATCTCGGTCACGTGCTCAAGGGCGACCTCGGCATCTCCGTAGCGTACTTCCCGGCGCCCGTTCTCCAGGTCATCGCCAACGGGCTCGTGTGGACCGTCTTCCTCGCGGGGACGGCGCTGATCGCGAGCTTCGCCGTCGGCACGCTTCTGGGAGTGGCCGCGGCGTGGTGGCGGTTCGGCCGCGTCGACACGTTCGTGCCCCCCACGGCCGCGCTCGTCGGAGCGTTCCCGTACTTCTGGCTCGCGATGGTCGTGCTCTACGTGTTCGGGTTCACGCTGGGCTGGTTCCCGCTGGGGCACGCGTACGGCGACTCCGTGGAGCCCGGGTTCAACGTCGCCTTCCTCGCCGACGTCGTGAGACACGCGGTGCTGCCCGTCGGGACCGTGGTCATCGCCACGCTGGGCGGGTGGCTGCTGACCATGCGGAACACGATGGTGTCGGTGCTGGGCAGCGACTTCGTCGGTCTCGCCTGGGCCAAGGGGCTGCCGCCGCGGACCGTGGCGCTCAGGTACGCGGCGAGGAACGCGCTTCTGCCGAGCGTGACCGGCTTCGGCATGGCGCTGGGGTTCGTGCTGGGCGGGTCGCTCCTGACCGAGATCGTGTTCTCCTATCCGGGCCAGGGCTACCTGCTGGTCCAGGCGGTCAGGGGCCAGGACTACCCGCTCATGCAGGGCATCTTCCTGGTGATCACGCTCGCGGTGCTTGGGGCGAACTTCGTCGTCGATCTGGTGTCGCTGTGGCTCGACCCGCGGATCCGCGACTCCGTGTCGTGAGAGGGACGACTCCGTGAGGGCACAGGGGACAGCATCCGGACTTGCGCTGTGGGCTGACGCCGTCAGGCACGACAGGCGTGCGGCGTTCGGCGCGGGGGTCATAGCGTTCTTCGCGCTCATGGCCGTGTTCGGTCCGCTGCTGGTGGGCGACCCCACGGAGCTCGTCGGAGTGCCGATGCAGCCGCCCTCGGCCCAGCACTGGCTGGGAACGACCGGGCAGGGCCAGGACGTCCTCGCGCAGCTGGTCGTGGGCACGCGCGCCACTCTGCTCATCGGGTTCAGCGTCGGTCTCACGGTCGTGTTCGTCGGCGCGCTCATCGGCGTCACGGCCGGGTACTTCGGCGGCCGCGTGGACGGGTTCCTCTCGCTCCTGTTCAACGTGTTCCTCGTGATCCCCGGGCTGCCGCTCGCCATCGTCATCGCCGCGTACCTGCCGTCGGGCCCGCTGACGCTCGGGTTCGTGCTCGTGATCGCGGGGTGGGCCTGGAACGCCCGCGTGCTCCGGGCCCAGACGCTCGCCTACAGAAGGCGCGACTTCGTCGCGGCGTCCGTCGTGTCCGGCGAGTCGAGCTGGCGCATCGTGACGAGCGAGATCCTGCCGAACATGACGTCCCTCCTGGTCTCGCAGGTGATCGGCGGCACGGTCTACGCGATCGGCGCGCAGGTCGGGCTGGAGTTCCTGGGACTCGGCGACGTCTCGGCCGTGACCTGGGGGACGAACCTCTACTGGGCGCAGAACGACTCGGCGCTCCTGACCGGGGCGTGGTGGACGTTCGCGCCGACCGGCATCGCGATCGCGCTCGTGGGGTTCGGCCTGACCATGCTGAACTCGGGGTTCGACGAGATCACGAACCCGCGGCTGAGGCTCGAGCGGGCCTGGCGCGGGTTCCTGCTGGGCCGCGGGCACGCGCCCGGGCGCTCCACACCGGTGGTGAGAGAGAATGACTGAGCCGCTTCTCGACATACGCGACCTGTGCGTCGACTACGTGACCGACGAGGGGCCGGTGCGCGCCATCGACCACCTCGACCTCAGCGTGACGCGTGGAGAGGTGCTGGGGGTGGCGGGGGAGTCGGGCAGCGGAAAGACCACGCTCGCCAAAGCGCTCATGCGCATCCTGCCGTCGCCGGCGGTCATCACCGGTGGGCGTCTCCTGTTCGGCGGCATCGACGTCCTCAGGATGAGCGAGGGCGAGCTGAGGGAGATGCGCTGGGGAGAGATCTCGATGGTGTTCCAGAGCGCGATGGACGCGCTCAACCCGGTGGTGTCCGTGGGCGAGCAGATCGTGGACACGCTCCTCGCGCACGGGGGCGGCTCGACCGGCTGGGCCCGGAACAGGGCCCTCGAACTCCTGGA
Organism: Candidatus Effluviviaceae Genus I sp.; assembly: GCA_016867725.1. Taxonomy (NCBI): domain Bacteria; phylum Candidatus Effluviviacota; family Candidatus Effluviviaceae; species Candidatus Effluviviaceae Genus I sp. Next base: position 4,428 of record VGIX01000059.1, on the reverse strand, counting down.
CCTCGTTGGCATTCCCCGGGACAGGATCGACTCCTTCGCCCATCAGCTCTCCGGGGGCATGCGGCAGAGGGTAGGGATCGCGCTCGCGCTCGCCATGCGTCCGTCGGTCGTCATCCTCGACGAGCCGACGACGGCGCTCGACGTCATCGTGGAGCGGGAGATCCTGGGGCGCATCCGCGAGCTCCAGGAGAAGCTGGGGTTCGCGGTCATCTTCATCACACACGACCTCGCGCGGATGCTCGAGATCTCCGACCGCGTCGCCGTCTTCTACGCCGCCCGCCTTGCCGAGGTGGGCCCCGCGGCGGAGCTGAGGAGGTCCCCCCGACATCCCTACACCGCCGGTCTCCTGCGCGCGTTCCCCTCGCTCAGGCCCGGCGGGCCGGAGCCCGTCAGCATCCCGGGCCAGCCCGCGAGCCTGCGCCGTCCCCCCTCGGGCTGCCGGTTCCATCCCAGGTGCCCCAAGGCGATCGACCTCTGCCACGAAAAGCAACCGGGCCCGATCGACATCGGGCCCGGTCACGTCGCCGTCTGTCATCTGGCGAAGTGAGTCAGAGGCTAGAGCGCCAGGTGCAGGTATGTCCTGAACTCCCACTCGGAGCCGTTCTCGCCGTCGGCCGCCTCCGCGTCGTAGCGCAGTGAGTTCTCGTCCATCGAGCGCCACGTGCCTGTGACGCCGATCCGCGTCTGCGCGTGTCCGAACCAGCGCGGCGAGCCCAGCGAGTAGGATGCGTCGCCGGTCAGCTGGACCGGGAACGTCAGGTTGAAGTCGCGGTGGTAGTCGTAGGGACCCCAGTCGTTGAACTTCGCGGACCCCTCGACCGCGAGCGGACCGTGGATGAGGCGGGCGCTCGCGCCGAACCTCTCGATCGTCCGGTTGAGCGTGAGGTTGGCCTCCGTCGGGTCGTAGCCGTTCGGCTGGACCTTGCCGTAGTAGAAGCGCGACACCATCCGCGTCATCGGTCCGACGCGTGACACGAGGCGCGCGTTGAGCTCCCAGAGGTCCTCGGGCGGCGGCGCCGCGAGGAACGCATAGACCGTCACGCCGTCCTCCGCGATGAAGTTCGAGACGTCCATGGTGGTCGGCAGGTGGCGGTACACGAACCCGAGGCTCGCTGCCAGACTCGCGTCCTCGCGCACGTCGTTGTCCCACTGCCAGAACCAGGTCGCCGGCGTCGGGTCGTACGTGACGAGGAGTTCTCCGCCCACGGTCTCGCGGTTCCCCCGGACGGCGAACGGGTCGGACAGGATGTTCCGGGGCCGGCCCGGCGACGGAACATCGTAGGGGATGGGGCCGATGATCGGCTTCTGCCAGAGGAAGTTCGGGCCGAACTGGACGTTCCCAACGTTGACCGCGAGTCCGGTCAGGAAGTTGGTCTGGTTGCCGGAGCCCGAGTCCTTCAGGTTCCAGCCCGTGTAGGTGATCGTCGGGGTCGGGCCCGCGTCGGCGACCAGGCCCATCCTCGCCGCCTGCGCGTACCAGTGCCAGCGCCCCTTCTCCCAGGTGACCTTCCCCTTGGCTCCGAAGGCGTCGCCGTCGATGATCTCGTCCTGGAAGATCTCGTATGCGCCGTCGGTCTCCTGGGCGATCAGGAACCTGTCGCCGATCTTCGTGCTGCCCGACCAGATGCCGCCCGCCTCGAACCCCCACGGCCCGCGCCGCGTCGCGAGCTGGAGCGAGACCTTGCGCGTCCTGGGCTCGGGGATTGCGATGGAGGTGTTGACGGCGGACTGCTCGGAGACGTCCTCGTGGTAGACCGCCGTCGCGTTCAGCGGCCCGACCCTCCTCTGGTACTTCACGAGCACGGCCGGGTTGGCGCCCCACCAGAGCTGCGGGCCGTAGGCGACCTTGAGGCCTCCGAACTGCCGCTTCCCCGCGACCTCGAAGCCCACAGGCGCCATGCCGTTGTAGGTGTCGACGTTCTCGCCGTAGTAGGCGTCGCGGTAGAGACCGAAGAAGTCGCCCTCGTAGCCCCAGTGCAGGTGACCGGTGCGATAGAAGCCGTCCAGGACGAACCACTCGTCGTCCCACGAAACCGAGCTCTGGTAGACCTTCACGCGCTCGATGGACTCGTCCTCGTACTCGCCGGTGTCGGTCTCAAGCGTGCGCTTGCGGCCCCTGCTCTCATAGAAGATCTCGTCGATCGGGTTCTCGGGCACGTTGCCCAGCACGCTCAGGGAGAGCCTGCCCGTAATGCTCTCGGCGGGCTTGGCCTCGACGTCGACGTAGAACGACTGCATCTGGTCGAACCCCATGAACGACGGGTAACCGGCCGCCGCGCCCTGCATCGGTGGCGTCGTGGAGTGCTTGCCGCCCGTGTTGATTGTCTCGAACTCGAGCCGGAGGCCGGACAGGCGGACGCGCTCGCCGGCGCCGCCGACGGCCGCCGCGCGGTCGCCCCTGGCCTCTAGTTCCGCCGTCGCGGGGTGGATGCCGGCGAAGTGCGCCCGGATGGCCTCGAGGTCGGTCGTCGGCGCGTAGGGGGCGAGCCCGAACGCACGCCGGAGCGCGTAGTAGGCCGCGCGCGGGTGCACGTCATACAGCCCGCGGTGATCGGGCGGGCTCTTGGCCGTGATGCCCCACCACTCCTCGTTCATGTTGTTCTGGCCCGGGGCATAGTCTTCGATGTATCCGCCGTTCGGCCATGACGCGTTGGTGTCGTGGATGTCGAGACGGCTCTCCTGCCCGAACTTCCACCACCCGTCGCTCCACTGGAAGATGTAGCCGCCGATCGCGTTGCCGACGCGGCCCTTGCCGTAGGACTGCTCGTAGATCTCCTTCCACTGGCCGATGAGATACTTGGCCTGCATGAGCTGGTCTTCGCGCATCTCCCTGGCGTTGTACGCGTCGGCGCCGAACTCGGTGTACACGACGGGGATGCCCAGCTTGTCGCGTACGACGTCGAAGAGATCGCGGGCCGAGACGCCGCGATAGACGTTGGTGCCCAGGATGTCCAGGCCCGGGCACTCCTCAGCGATCAGGTCGATGTACTGGAGGTCTCCGTTGGAGATCGCCACGAGCTTCTCCGGATCGGTGCGCTTGATCTCCTCGATGATCTCCCCGTAGAGCGAGTAGAGGTAGCGCGCGCGGGCCTCGTCGCGCTCGCCCTCCGGCAGCGCCTCGATCTCGAACGACGACCAGTGGAGGCCGTAGTTGTTCTCGTTGCCCAGGAGCCACATCAGGACGCCCGGCGTGTTGCGGTACTGCTCGACCCAGCCCACGATCTCCTCGGTCACGAGTCGACGGAACCGCGGGTCCGAGTAGTCGACCGACGGAGTCCATGCGCCGTCGATCGTGTAGCCGTAGCGCCCGACCAGGTGGTTCAGCATCGTCGTGATGCCGTACTTCTCATAGATGTGCTCGACCCATCGGGGCGGGATCCCGACGTACTGCCGGATCGAGTTGACGCCCATGTCCCGGAGGAGGGGCATCTCTCTCTCCAGCACGGCCACGATGACCTCGTCGGGCTGACCCCACAGGTTGTAGAGGTAGTTCTCGCCGATCGGCAGGTAGTCCCAGTTCATGCCGAAGACCATGTAGTCGCCGCCGTCGACCACGAGCTTCTGGCCCGCGTCGTCGGCAACGATCCGCACGTCCGGGGCGGCCGCGGAGGCCGTCGCGGACAGGACCGCGAGAGCAAGGAGAGACGCCGCGACTGCCGCGAGCCGCTTCGGGTGCGGGGCGCGGCCGGCGGGTGTGTTCATCACCATGGGGGAGCCTCCTCAAGTCGCCGAAGGACCATCGTCCTCGACTGCGTTCAGGGCCACGGTGCTGCGATACCAGTCGGCGCTCTCTTTCGCGGTGCGCCGGCACGTGTCGTAGTCGACCCGGAAGAGACCGAAGCGCTTGGAGTATCCGTACTGCCACTCGAAGTTGTCCATCAGCGACCAGACGAAGTAGCCGCCGAGAGGGACTCCGGCGTCGATGGCCCGGCGCGCCGCGAGCATGTGGCGGCGGAGGAAGTCGATGCGACGCGGGTCCGACACACGGCCGTTGTCGCCGACCGCGTCCTGGAAGGCCGCGCCGCTCTCGGTGACGTACATGCGCCGCGGTCCGTACTCCCTGTGCACGCGCAGGAGGATGTCGGTGAGGCCCTGCGGATAGACCTCCCATCCCATCTCCGTGCGCTCGTCCTCGGGGACGACGTCGACGCCGACCGCGTTCCCCTGCCCGCCGGCCCTCATGACGGCCCTGCTGTAGTAGTTGATGCCCAGGAAGTCGATGGGCGCGCCGATGGTCGCCATGTCGCCCGCCTGCACGAACGGAAGCGCGCTCGACTCGAGGTGCCCCATCCGCACCCTGTCCGCGATGACGTCGGCGGGATACTCGCCCCGGAAGAGCGGATCGAGATACCATCGGTTGAAGAGACCGTCGAACTGCCGGGCGGCGTCCCGGTCACCATCGCTGTCGGTCGCGGGCTCCGCGGGACA
>VGIX01000058.1 GCA_016867725.1 Candidatus Effluviviaceae Genus I sp. | reverse complement strand
CTTGAAGGTCCCGTCGCCCTTCAGCCGCTCGCCGCCGACGACGATGTCGTACTCCTTCCCCGCCTCGGCCTCCACGCGCGCGATGGCCTCGGCCATCTTCTTCCTGAGGGCCTCGTCGGCGAACGTGAGCACCGCCTCGTTCCTGAACTTCGGCTTCATCCCGACTCCTTGTGTGAGGGCGTCGCAGTGAGCATCCGCCGCCCGGGCGGGCGGCGGAGTCCATTCTAGCAGGAACGAGGCGCGGTTCAAGCGCCCGCGCGCGGCCTACGCGAAGGCGATCTCCACCGTCGCGATCTCGTGCGGGCCGAGGACGATGCTCACCTCGCGGCCGGCGACCGGAAGGGCGCCCAGGCGCTCCTCGAGGAGGTCCGTCCGCCAGGCCGCTGCGACGTCGCGGCCAAGCGTCAGCGTGGCCGCCTCGCGCCCGCCGGCGAGGTTGACGAAGCGCACGACGAGCGTGTCGCGCTCCTCGTGCCTCTTGACCGCTGTCACGCAGAGCGGGTCGCCGGGCGCCTCGAGGAGCCACGCGCCGGGGACGTGGAGGTCGCTCACCCCCTGGACCGCGAGGACCGGCGTCCGCCACAGGCGGCTCGCCCGCTTCACGCCGGCGGCCGAACACGTCCGTTCGTACGCGAGCACGGCGAGGCGGAACGCGTGCGGCCCCTCACATTGCGCGTCGGGCGTCGGGATGGTGGGCCCTGCGTTCATGCGCCGCATCGGGAAGTCGTCGCGCGACAGCCACCCGACGCAGCGGAGGAGCGTGAGTGCCAGGGTGACCGACCCGTCGGCGGCGTGAACCGGTTCGACCTCGGGCAGCCCCCGCGCGAACACGGCGAGCCCGCACAAGCCGCCCTCCACCGCCGAGAACTCCTGCTGCGGAACGGTGCCGGCCGGCGGCTGGAGCCAGTCGGGATGCGGCTCGGCGTCCACCGGGCGCTCGTTGACGAGGAAGTGGCCGTCGGAGAGCACCGTCGGGGTCGCGATGCCCGTCGGGAAGAGCGCCCGCAGGCGGTGGTCGCAGGCGCGGTTCTCGAAGCGGACCTCGACGTCCACGACGGGGTTTCCGCGAGTGAGGCGGACGCGCACGGCAACGGGGCAGTCCACGAGCGCCGTTCTGCGCCGCGCGCGGTCGGGCTCGATGGAGGCCGGGAGCCTGAGCGTGAAGGACGCCTCGAGCGCGCCTGCGAACCCCGTGTCCTCGACGACGCGCACGGCGCCGCCCGCGCCGCGCGAGCTTACCGTGAGCGGCTCGGGCGCCGGCGAGTGGTCGTACTCGTCCCCGACGTCCTCGCCGTCCTCGAGGACGCCGAGCCCGCGGAACACGCGCCCGGTCGCCGTGTGCGTGAGATCGAACGTGCCGTCGTGGTGGAGCGTCACCGCGCAGTGCCCGTTCTCGATCGTCTCGCCCGCGACGGTCACCGCCCCGGCCGCCCGCCGGTCGTCGGCGGCATGCCCCGGGGCTTCGTCACCCTCCACCAGCCGGTAGCACGCGTGCCCGACGCCCGGGAGGTCCTCGGCGAGGAACTGGATGGTCAGGAACTGGTCGCTCCGGTCGCGGCCGTCGTCGGAGCGCACGATGCGCGGCCCGAAGTCCCTGAGGTAGCCGTCGAACGTCGCCCGCTGCGACTCGTAGTCGAGGGCGGTCCGATAGTCGATGCCCCAGAACCGCTCGATGCGCCGCGACTCGAGCACCCTCATGGGCACGGCGCGGCCGCGCTCGTCGAGGAGCGCGAGGCGCGACGGGTCCGCGCCCGGCGGCTGCAGCACGACGAGCCTGGTCACGACCTCGGTGCGCCGCGTCGGCAGCGGGTTCGCGACGGCGATGACCGTCTCGCGGTCGTCCTCGCCGCGCCGCGCGAACGTGGGCGCGATGTTCTCGAGCTCGAGCCTCAGGAGCTGCTCGGCCGTCTCGCGGACGGCCGCGAACCGCGGGAGCATCTGCCGGTGCACGGCGTCGGTGCTGCATCCGCAGATGGAGTCGTGCGGGTGGTTCTTGAGAAGCTCCTTCCACGCGAACGCGAGCGCGCCAGATGGATACTCGCGTCCGAGCACGAAGTGCGCGTGGGCCGCGAGCGGCTCCAGGCGGTCGGCGAGCAGCGACTGCGCGTCGTCGTTCTCCTGCTTGAGGGGCATCCGGGCCGACCACACGCCCGTCAGGATGGGGTGGTGCTTCCCCGAGAGAAGCTCGCCCTCGTGGACCTCCGCCGCCGCGCCGCTCCGCGCGACCTCCTCGACGAACTCCGCGAACCCCGCGTGGACGAACTCGGTCCGCGGGAACGCCGCGCGGAGCGCGTCGAGGACCTCCCCGAGCCGCGCCTGCGGCGGGAAGTGGTCGCAGCCGTTGTTGAGGAGCCACACGTCGCCGTTCGACCGCTCCCCCATCGCGGCGAACGACGCGCGGACGCGCTCGACCGCCCGGTCGACGTCCACCTCGCGACGCGTGTGCGCGTGCCAGATCTCCTCGTGCCCGAGCCCGCCCGCGTTGCAGTATCCGCCCCACTGGTTCACCGCCAGGACCTCGCTCCCGTCGGGCGCGCGCCAGCGGTACTCGAGGCCGAGGCCGTCCAGCTCGTCGCCGCTCCCTCGCGTGTAGACGAACGAGCCGATGCCCGAGCGCGCGAGGAGCTGGGGCATCTGCGCGGTGTGGCCGAACGTGTCGGGAAGGTAGCCGACCTTCTGCACGGGCCCGAACGCGCGGGCGACCGAGTGGCCGACGAGGAGGTTCCTCACGAGCGCCTCGCCGCTCACGAGGAACTCGTCGGGCAGGACGTACCACGGCCCCACCGAGAGCGCGCCGCGTTGGACGAGCCGCTCGACGCGGGGCCGGTCCTCGGGACGGATCTCGAGATGGTCCTCGAGGACCACGGCCTGCCCGTCGAGGACGAAGTGCCGGAACGAGGGGTCGCCCTCGAGCGCGTCGAGCGCGCGCCGCACCACGCGAACGAGAAGCGCCCGGAACTCGTGGAACGTGAGGTACCACTCGCGGTCCCAGTGCGTGTGCGAGACGACGAACGCCTTCCGGGGCGCGGTCGGCGCGGAGCCTGTGACGCGGGGCTCGCTCGGCATCGGTCCTCCGTCGGTCGGGTCGCGCGGCGGGCGCACCGGCGGCCGCGACGCGTCAGTCGTGACAGGCCGCGACGAGGTCGCCGACCGTCGCGGTCGCGAGGCAGACGCAGAGGTCCGCCGCGCCGTAGTACAGGAACGCCCGTGCGTCGGCCGGCGCGAAGCCGTCGGGGTCCACGCGGTCGACGACGAGCCCGGTGGGGAACACCACGTTCGGCACCTGCCCGACGTGCTCGTACGGCTCGCGCGGCTCGAGGATGTTGTTGCGCGAGCGCGCGAGCACGCGCGAGGGGTCCGCGAGGTCGAGGAGCGCGACGCCGGCCTGGTAGATGTGCGCGCTCGAGAGGTGCGTCGCAACGCCGTGGTACACGACGAGCCAGCCCTCGCGCGTCTTGAGCGGCGGCGGGCCGGCCCCGATGAGCTCGTCCCAGGAGTGGAAGCGCCCGCGCATCACCTCGCCCGCCGCGCGCCAGCGCAGGAGGTCGTCCGACTCCTCGAGCACGATCGTGTCGCCGCTCGGCGCCGCGCCGGCCGCAGCGACCGTGTTCGGCCGCGCGAGCCGCAGGTACCGGCCCCCGACGCGCTCGGGGAAGAGCACGACGTTCCTCACGTCGGCATCCCCGGTGACACCGAGGAACTCGAAGCGGTCGAAGTCGTCCGTCCGCGCGAGGCCCGACAGGCACCGGTCGTCCACGTCCATGGCGACGGTCACGAGATACGAGCCGCCGAGCGGCGTCACGCGCGGGTCGTACACGTGGTGGACGCATCCTCGCACGCGCTCGACGCCCGCGAGCTCGACGACGCGCGGCTCGACCTCGAACCGCTCGCCGTCGGCGCCCCGCGCGACCATGAGGTGCGTCTCGCGCCCGCGCGTCTGCACGCGCAGGAGAAGCACGAACGCGCCCGCGTGGCGCACCGCGCCCGGGTTGAACACCGAGGTGGGGTCCACGACGCGCGGCGGCACCGCGGGGACGTCGCGCCGCGTGAGGATGGGGTTTGCGGCGGATCGGACGAGGGCCATTCGCACCTCCGCGAGGACGCGCCTCACTCCATCCAACCGAGGAGCGCGGCCGAGACGCGCCAGTAGCCGAAGTGCCCGTCCTCGTCCCTCGGCCGCACGCCCTCGACGTGGAACGACACCGTGTGCGGCCCCGGCGCGAGCACGCCGGAGAGGTCCACGAGCCGCGGCGGCACGCGGTCGCCTGGGCACCAGCCGCTCCGGCTGTAGTCCGACGACCACCAGCCGTCCGACCAGCGCCGCGTGTACGGGTTCACCTCGCGGAAGCGCCGGCAGTCGTCGCGCCACGGCCTGAACCGCTCGACCTCGGCGCCGTCCACGACGACGACGTTGTCCTTGCTCACGAACTCGTCGGCGTCCCTGCCGTCCGTGCAGTGCCCCGACACGAGGTAGCGCAGCACGACGCGCCCCGTCCCGGGCGGCACCGTCACAGCGACCGCGACCGGCCCGTTCGCGAGCCGCTCGGTCGTGACGCTCTCCTCGTAGAGGAGCGGCAGCACCCAGTCCGCCGCGTCTGCGGGCGGCGTGGTCGGCACGCCGTCGAGCGCCGGCTCGGGGCCCGTCTCGAACACGAGGGCGAAGTCCATCCGCCACGCGGGGCTGAGCCAGGTGTCCACGAACCCTCTGAGCGCGCACTCGCCACGGAGAAGCGGCGCGAGCGCGGTGACGTCCGCCTCGTGCGTGGTCTCGCCGCCGTACGCCGTCACGAACTTCACGAGCTCGACGTCGGGGGCGCCGTGGACCGACAGCCGCACGCACCCCGCGCGGTCCCACGGGTCGTGGACGCTCACCTCGTCCTTCGGCACCGGTCTCGTCGTGACGCGCGCCACGATGCGCGTGCAGGACGCCGGCGGCTCGACCGCGACGGTCCGCGCGACGACGCGACCGTTGTCCTCGACGGTCACACCCGCGGCGGCGCCCCGCCCGGGCGCGGCCTCGGAGAACGCGATCGTCTCGTCCTCGAAGACGGCGACGACCAGCGTCTCCGCCGGAGACGCGCCCGTCGCGGGCCCCGCCCCCGCGCCGCCCGCGGCGGCCGCTGCGACGACCAACGCGACCAAAGCGTCAAGCCACGCCCTCATCGCTCGCCCTCCCGACGCACCGTCCCGTCGTCCGTGTGGTCGCGCGGCATCTCCCGGAGCCGCCGGAGCATCCACCGGATGTCCCTCACCCCCCCGATCGAGAACCACGTGACGACGAACACGGCCATCGTGAGCTGGATGTAGAAGTACGCCTTCCAGAACCGCGCCCACACGGCGTCGTCCACGCGGTGGTGGAGGTTGTACGACGTCCCGACGAAGAACACGACGAGCCAGACCGCCGTCCAGACGTAGCTCGCGATGGAAATGGCCCTGTCGCCGCGCGTGAACTCCTCCCCCATCCCGAGCAGCCGCCACCCGCGGGCAGGGCGCGCCTCCACGACGGTCGTCTCGCGCGCCGTGTCGTACGCGCCGCGGTGGAACAGCCTGTCGAAGTCGCACGCCGGGCGCTTCCCGAGAAGCGACACGACCACGTAGAGAAGACTCGACGCGCCCATCGCCAGCGCCCAGTACTGCTGGCCGTTCACGTTGTGCAGCCACCGGAGCGCGCGCCATCCCGCCCCGGCGATCGCCGACGCGGCCGCCGGCGCGGCGTCGAACATCTCCTTCGGCAGCTGGTGGACGAGGATGCCGCCGACGGCGATCGAGGACCCGGCAATGAGCGCGCTCCACGCCGCGGGCGTCGTGCCGCGCCGCCAGTACAGCCCGCCGATGATGACGGCGCCCGAGCCGCCGGCGAAGATCGCGCCCGTGATGGCGAAGAACAGGAAGATGTACTCGCTCTGTTGGAACAGGAGGCTGAAGAAGAACGCGAACACGGCGACGCCGAGGATGGACAGCCTGAGCGCGCGGAGGTGCTGCGCCGGCGAGAGCGGCTTCTTCCGGAGCGGCATGAGAACGTCCTGCACGAAGATGCTGCCCCACGAGTGCAGGTACGTGTCGTCCGTCGTGATGAACGCGGCCATCATCACCGCCGCGAACGCGCCGAGGAGCCCGTGCGGCAGGAGCTTGGTGAGCAGAACCGGCGTCCGAAGCTGGCTTTGAATGGCCTCGTTCCCGGCGCCGCCGATGACGTCGTTCACGCGTCCCGCGACGGCGGCGAAGTCGGGATGGTGCATGACGGTGTAGGCAACGATGGGTACGAACAGCAGGAACAGCCCCTGCGGGAATCCGCGCCAGTTCGACAGGACGCCGCCCATCTTCGCCTCGTGCGCGCTCTTCGCCGAGGCGTTGTAGGCCTGAGTCCCCTGCCACGACATGGCGCCGTAGATGACGCCGAAGACGCCGATGAGGAAGTACCAGAAGTTGAAGTCCTTGACCTGGCTCGTCTTGAACGGGTTGATGAGCGAGGCGTTCTCGGGCGCCATCGAGAGCCCCTCGATGACGCGCGTCCAGTCGATGACGTTGAAGAGGTAGACCACGATGACGATGAACACGATGTTGACGAAGAGCCCCTGCGCGAAGTCGGTGATGATGATCCCGACCTGGCCCCCGAGGAACACGAAGAAGATCGCGATGGACAGGAGCGCGGCCATCACGAGCGCGAAGGTCGAGACCGCGACGCCGAAGACCGGCACGGTCTGCGGCAGTCCGCAGTAGTAGATGAAGAACCGCGCCGTCACCGCGGGGAAGATGCCGAAGTTGATGACGCCCGAGAGGTACGCGACGAGACCGGCGAACACGCGGAAGTTCCGCGTGTAGCGCATCTCGAAGAACTGGGCAAGCGTGAGCGCGCGGGTCTGCCGGAACCGGTAGACCACCCATCCCGAGACCGTGATGATGAGGATCACGAGACTCATCGTGAACCCCCACCACGACATCGAGAACCCGGCGACGTAGTTCATCTCGAGGAGGCCGACGATCGTGATGGCGCCTAAGCCCGCCATGCCCTGGGAGAGGCTCAGGAGGTAGCGGCCGGCGGTGCGGCCCGCCGCGAGGAAGTCCGCAACGCTGCGCATCTGGCTCCGCGCGAGCAGGACGCCGCCCATCATCATGGCCAGCGCCGCCGCGAAGATGGACCAGTCGAGGAGGTTCAGGTTCATCGGGTCTCCCTCGGAGGGCGCCGGGCGCCGCGCGCTCGGGCCCGGGGCCTGCGGCGCGGCCCGCCGGCCGTCACCACACGCGGCCGTCCTCTCGGATGCGCAGGACCCGCCCGTCCGACAGCTCGAGCGTCGCCACGAACCAGTCATCGCCCGCGGCCACGCCGACGCGCCCGTCGAGGGCGCCGCCGGCCGCCTCGCCGAGGGCGCTCAGGTCGTCCGTGTAGGTCCCGTGCGCCGCGCGCCAGTTCCGCTCGGCGTAGTACACGCGCCTGAGCTCCCACGAAGCCGCGTGCCGCGGGTCCGGCTCGAACGCGGCGCCGCCCTCGCCGGCATCCCGGGGCACGCCTGCCCGCGCGGCCGCCTGCCCGTCGTCGAACCGCACGATGCCCCACATCTCCGGGTAGTGCATCGCGATGAGGCCCTGAGGCGACCACACCCAGTTGTCCTCGGGCAGCGGCTTCCCGGTCGCGGCGTCGAGGAGCTTCTCGTAGCGCCCGTCGGCCGTCGGTCGCGCGCGCCACTCCACGCGCGAGAAGTTCACGCGCCACTCGTCGCCGTGCCGCGGCGGGGCGGGCCGGTTCGCGCACTCGGCGAGCACGGACCACGGAAGCGCGATCTCGACCGTCCAGCCGCCGTCGGCGTCGCCCGGCCTGTTGAGCGTGCCGTCCACGAACACGGCCGTGCGGAGCCCGGCGATGTCCCACGCGTTCACCGCCGGACCGCCGTCGCGGTACGGCCTCAGGAGCAGCAGATCCCACTCGGTGCCGAACGGGTTGACCTCGAGCTCGTAGTAAGCGTGCGTGTCGCCGTCGGGGTCGATGAAGACCTCGAAGTCGTTGTCGTGGTAGATGACCGCGTCGCGCTCGCGGAGCGTGGCCCAGACGTCGGGCTCCTCGAGTTCGGCCGCCACGTAGAGGAACCGGTCGTCCCAGAGCATCTTCGCGCGCGTGCGGAAGCGCGGCGCGGGCCGGGACGGCCCCTCGATGTCGGTGAAGTCCTCGGTCCAGGGCGCGGCCGCCCAGGCCGGCTCATCCAGGCGCCCGTCGATCTCCGGGGCGACCGGCGCGCGGCAGCAGGTGTACTGCCGCGGCTGCCACTCGATGCTGGGCACGGGGAGCGCATCGCCCGCCCGCGCGCTCGGCCGTGACGACGTCGCGCAGACCGCGGCCCCGGCGAGAACGGCGGCCAGCCTCAGAGCCTCGCGCCCGACGCATCCCATGAGCGCCTCCCGTGGAACGACCGCCCCCGTTGCAAAGCCCCGCGCGCCGCGCTACAATCCGCCCCCGGCCCCACGGCGCACCGCGCCAGGGAGGTTCCCGTGAAGCTCCTCGTCACCGGCGGCGCAGGGTTCATCGGAAGCAACTTCGTGCGAATCTACCTCGCACGGCGCCCGGATTGCCACATCATTAACATCGACAAGCTCACCTACGCGGGGAACCTCGAGAACCTGAGAGA
>VGIX01000057.1 GCA_016867725.1 Candidatus Effluviviaceae Genus I sp. | reverse complement strand
ACGGCGGTCTTCATCTGCTCGACGAACACTGCCAAACAGGGATGTTCGTCCGCCGTGATCGCGTCGGCGGCCTTGACGTTGACCGGGATCTGCCCCAGCCGCATCGCCCACATGCGCTGCATCTCCTCGCTCGCGACGAACATGAGGAATTCGGCCGCCAGTTTCGGGTGTTTCGTACTCCGAAAGACGACGAGGTCGTTGCCGCCCACGTTCGTGTGCGACCCCGCGGGCCCCGCCGGGATGAGCCCGACGCCGAAGTCGATGCCGGTGCGCTTCAGGCTCTCCACGGCCCACGGCCCGTTCAGGATCATCGCGTACTTCCCGCTCTGGAACCCCTGGTCGTGGACGATGCCGCCGGCCCGCCACGCGCCCCCCTCGATCCTGTGCTTCCTCGCGAGGTCCACCTTGAGCTGGAACGCGGCCACGGCCTCGGGGCTGTTGAGGAGACAGCGCGTGCCGTCCTCGGACAGGAACGCCGCGCCGTAGCTGTAGAAGAACGGAAGCGTCCACCAGAGCGAGTTCGAAAGCCCGATGCCGAACACGCCGCGCTTCGCGTCGGTGAGCCGTTTGCCGTGCTCGATGAGCTCGTCCCAGGTCGCGGGCGGGCGGTCCGGGTCGAGGCCCGCCGCGCGGAACAGCGCCTTGTTGTAGAACAGGCACAGCCCGTTGGTCTGGTCCGGGATGCCCCAGAGCTTCCCGCCGTAGACGCAGCTCTGAAGCGCCACGGGCAGGATCTCGTCGCGGAACGCCTGCGGCACGTGCGGGTCGAGGTCGAGAAGCGCGTTCTTGCTGGCGAGCTTCGCCAGGAACGACACGTCCACGCGCGCGATGTCGGGCTCGGTGCGCGTCGTGAGCGCCGTCTGGATCTTCGGCTCGGCGCCCGCGAACGGGAGCCGCTCGACGCTCACCGTCACGCCCGGGTGCGCCTCCTCGAACTTCGCCACGATCTCCTTGAAGACCGGGTTCTCTTCCTCATTGTAGGTCTGCCAGACGACGAGCGTCCCACGCTCCGCCCTCTGCCCGCATCCGCACGGACAGGTGAGCAACCCGAGCGCGGCGATCCCCGCCGCGTAGCGCGCCCAACGAACGAACGACCTCATGAACGACCTCCCTCGGCGCGCCGCGCCGTCCGTCTCCCGCGCCGCGTCATCCCTTGAGCGCTCCCATCGTCATGCCCTCGATGAAGTACCGCTGCGCGAAGAAGAAGAGGGCCGCGATCGGGATGACGGAAATGCACGAGCCGGCCATCTTGAGCGTGTACAGCTCCTCGTGCGCGCTCTTGAAGAGCGCGAGCCCGACCGGCACCGTGTAGAGCCTCTCGACGTTCACCACGATGAGCTGCCACAGGAAGTTATTCCAATGGAACTGGAATGTCAGCAGGAAAAGCGTCGCGAGGATCGGCACCGAGAGCGGCACCATGACCTTCCGAAACTGCTGCCACTCCCCGGCGCCGTCCATCCGCGCCGCCTCGAGGAGCTCGGACGGGATCGTGGTCATGTACTGCCGCATGAGGAACAGGCCGAACACGTTGGCGAGGTGCGGCACGATCATCGCCTGGTAGGTGTTCATCCAGCCGAGCCGGTGCACGACGGCGAACTGCGGCACGACGTACATGAGCCCGGGGATCATGAGCGACCCGAGCAGGAACGCGAACAGCTTCTCCTTCATGAAGAACCGCTTCTTCGCGAACACGTAGCCCGCGAGCGCCGCGAAGAGCGTCGCGAACGTCGCGGCCACGGTCGCGACGATGACGCTGTTGACGAAGTACCCGCCGAACCCGTAGTCGGTGAGCACCCGCCGGAAGTTCTCGAGCGTCGGCGGGTTGGGGAGGACGTCGGGCGTGAACTCCTTGCCCGGCTCCTTGAACGCCGTCACGACCATCCAGAAGAAGGGGAACAGCACGACGACCGCGGCCGCGGTGAGCGCCGCGTAGAGCACGACCTTCCGGATGCGCGCCTGCGTCCTGTGGTCCATCGCCGTCCTCTTCGTCGACCGGCGTCCGCTCAGGGGACTCCCCGCGGTGCGATCCGCCGGCCGCCCCGCCTCACGCCTCGGAGCGCAGGAACCGCCGGTTCGCGAGCGAGATGACGATCGCGAGCGCGAGCAGCACGTACGACATCGCCGCCGCGTACCCCAGCCGCCACTGCGTGTAGAACGTGTCGAACACGTAGTACCCCGTCACCCACGTCACGCCGAGCGCGCGCCCGCCCACGTCCACGTTCGGCCCGCCGCTCGTCATCGCGTACACGTCCACGAACGCGTTGAGCGCGGAGATGGTCCCGACGACGACCATGAAGAGCGTGATGGGCCTCAGGAGCGGCAGCGTGATGCGCCGGAAGCGCTGCCAGCCGCTCGCCCCGTCGATCGCCGCGGCCTCGTAGAGGGACGCCGGGATGTTCTGGATGGCCGAGAGGTAGAGGATCATCCCGAACCCCGCGCCCTTGAGCACGTTGGCGAGCACCACCGCCGGCATCGCGGTCCCGGGCGTGCCGAGAAACCCGCGCTCCGCGAACGCGGTCACGCCCGCCGCCTTGAGGATGCGCACGACGATGCCCACGTGCGGGCTGTAGATGAGCGTCCAGACGATGCCCACGACGAGCATGTCGAGCACGTAGGGCATGAAGAACGCGCTCCGGTACGCCTTCACGGCCCTAAGCCGGTTGTTGAGGAGGAGCGCCAGCGCGAGCGATGCCGCGATGCCGCTCGGCACGATGAGCGCGGCGTAGTAGAGGGTCATGAGGACGGACCACCAGAACCGCGTGTCCTGGAGGAGCCGCGCGAAGTTGGCCAGCCCGACGAACCGCAGGTTCGAGAACACGTCGAACGAGTCCGCCGGCGGCTCGTGCACCGCGAGGAAGATCGAGTAGAAGACGGGGTACGCAAGGAAGACCGCGAAGATGACGAGGAACGGCGCGAGGAACGCGTAGGCGGTGAGGTTGTCTCTCGCCTGCGTCGTCATCGCGCCGCTCACTTCACGGTCAGGACGGAGTTCTTCCCGCCGTAGGGATCCGGGACGGTCTCGGGGTTCGCGGGGTCCTCCACCCAGGTGCCGTCAACGACGAACTTGTACTCGTGGCTCCCCGGCCGGATGTCGAGGGTCGCGCGGAACACGCCGCCCTCGCCCTTCGCGAGCGGGTTCGCCAGCGGGTCCCACGCGTTGAAGGTCCCCGCGACGGACACCTCGCGCGCGTCGGGGGCGGCGAGCTCGAAGGTGACCGGGACCGCCGCGGCGTCCGCGGGCTGCTCGACGACCCGCGTCGCCTCCCTCGTCACGCCAGTCCCCGTGACAACCTCGGCGGCGTACCGCACGCCCGGCGATACGACGATGAGCGAGTTCTCGAACCCGCCCTCGGTGGCCTTGTCGGGGTTGTTCGGGTCCTGCTCCCATCGGACGCCGCCGTCGATGACGAACTTGTACTGGTAGCGCCCCGGCGGCAGCGGCACGGCGATGGTCCAGACGCCGTCACCGTCCGGGTCGCTCATGGGGTCGATGCTCGGGTCGTACCGCCCGCCCCCCTGCGTCCCGCCCCAGTTGTTGAAGTTGCCGGCCAGCGTGACCTGCCGCGCCGACGGCGAGTAGTAGCTGAAGAGCATCCCGTCCTTGACCTCGTGCGGCGGCGGAAGCCTGTCCTCGATCGCGCTCAGCACGCCCGCGCACGACGAGAGGCCGACGACGGCGGCGAGGGCGCCCACGGCGAGCGCGCCCGCGCGGAGCGCGGCCGTTCGTCCTGTCCGCCGGAAGTGTCGCATCGTGTCCGCCTCCCCTGTCAGAATGCGATCACGGCCATGAGGCCGATCACCCGCGCGTCCTCGAGGGCGCGCTCCGCGCCGACCTCGTCGGCGCCGCTGTGGTCCCACAGGTACTGCGAGCGCCACCGCTCGCGACCGTTCCCGCGGCCCTCGACGGGCGAGTCGGCGTAACCCGTCGGGTTGACGCCGTACCCGAGCCGAACCTCGACGTTCCTGCGCGGGCTCCAGACGACAGCGAGGTACGGGTTCACGAACGACTGGTCCGTGGTCCCCTCGCCGGACGGCACGTCCCTGTAGGTCACGCGCCGGAGATCCGTCACGACGCTCCAGTCGGGGCGGAAGGTGAAGCCCGCGCGCCCGATGAGCTCGCCCGTGTCGTACGGCATCCACAGCCCGTCGTCGAAGTCGTGCGTGAGCGACTGGTACGCGAGCTCGAACCAGAGATCGTCGGCCATGACGTCGGCGCGCCCCAGGAGCGCGAACCTGTTCGCCGTCCCCTCCCAGCCGCGGCCGCCGATGGTCGCAAGACTCTCGGGATACTCCCACGCGTACGAGCTCCGGTCGAACTCGAGGCCGAGCCCGAAGATGCCGAGCGTCACGTTGACGTCGGTCTCGACGAACGTGTCGTCGCGCTCCGGCGCGGGCCCGTACACGCCCACGACGAGCGGCGACCCCGCGTACCGCACCTCGGTGAGCTGGCGGACCGGGCTTCCCGCCCACGCCGGCGCGCCGTAGGCGATGTACTCCTCGCCGGCCTTCATGCCGTCCACGGCCTGCCGCTCCACCGAGAGCCGCGCGCGCACGAGCTCCGCGAGGTTCGCCGACGCGATGCCCTTCAGGTACGAGCCCTTCATGTCGCCCGTGGGCACGTCGATCGCGCCGTTGCCGAGGTCGTCGCCCTGGACGCTCTCCCTGTTGCCCATGTCCCAGCGGCCTGCGTAGCTGTAGCGGCCGTACGCGGCGGCGAGCTCGAGCATGTCGGACATGCCCTTCCAGCTCGCGTCGCCGGCGATCCACTGCTCGGTCCGCGCGTACTCGAACCAGTCGCTCGCCGATCCGGTCGAGTCGATGTACGCGTCGAGGAACGGGTCCTCGTTGCCTCCCTGCCAGCTCATCCACCAGCCGTCGCGGTGCGACGCGTATGTCGCGCCGAGCCTGAAGGCCCCAAGCGGCCGGCTCGTCAGGCGCGCGGCGAGGAGGTCGGTGTCGGTGTTGTCGAAGATCGTGGGCTTGTTCCAGACGTCGTAGTCGTAGCGGTTGGCGTAGACGGCGGTGAGCGCGGTCGGGCCGACGTCGGCCGTGACGGTGACGCCCTGCGCTCCGCGGCCGAAGGGGATGTGCTCCTCGGCGATGGTCCCCGGCAGGTTGATGTGCCCGACCAGCTCGAGCGGATCGTCGAACTGCACCCGCTCCTCGTTGTAGAACCCGACGACCGTGAACGGCCCGCCCTCGAGCGTCGCGTGGCCGCTGTAGAAGTCGGCCGAGACCTTCTTGATGTCGCCCACGGCCGTGTCGAACCGGAGCGTCGCCTCGCCCTTCACCTGCGGGGTGACCGTCGGGATCACCTTGAGATAGAGCTCGTGCGCCGGCCGGTCGAGCCGCCACCGCGGATCGCTCGGGGTGTCCGACTGCGTGTCGTAGCTGCCGCGGTACCAGCCGCTGAGGTTCACGCGCGCCGAGAGCGGCGTGTTCGAGATGGCCGAGGCGGCGCCTGCCGCGCTCACGCCGCCGTCGGCGGTCACCTCGACCTCCGAGTTGCCGTACGCCCCCACCACCCTCGGGTTGTCCGGGTCCGCGACCCACTGCGTCCCGTTCACGACGAACTTGTACTCGTGCTTCCCGGCCCCGAGCGGCACCACCACCCGCCACACGCCGTCCCCGCCCAGCGAGAGCGGCGTCGCGTTGGTGCTCCAGTTGTTGAAGATGCCCGCCAGGCTCACGCTCGCCGCGTAGGGGTCGGCGTAGCTGAACTCGATCCCGCCCTCGACCGCGTTCACCGCGGCGGGCGAGGCCTGCGCCGCCAGCAGGAGCGCGGCGGCCAGAAGCGGCGGCAGTGTGCGTCCCGTCATGCTCGTCTCCGCGTGAGAGGCCCTAGTAGTAGATCCTCACGAACGCCTTGAACACCTTGTCCGTCGTCGCGCCCGAGTCGTGGCTGACGAAGTCGCCGTCGTTGACCATGTCGTTGCTCTGGTCCGGGTTGCCGAACTCGACGAAGAACTCCGCGCCCTGCCAGCCCAGGTAGCGGAGCTGCGCGAACGCGGTCTGCCTGGATTCGGTCTTCTCGTCCACGTTCATCACGCGCGCGTAGAACTTCCACGCGTCCGACAGGTTCACATTGGCCTCGAACGCGTACGCGGTGAGCTCGTAGTCGCTGTCGATGTCGCGGATGCGGAACTGCGTCCTGAGCTTCACGAGGCGATTCTCGCCGGTCACCTCGCAGAGGAGGTTCGGCCAGACGCCGTCCTTGTTCTCGTAGACCTTGTACTCGGCCTTCCCCGTGAACCCGTGGACGAACTCGACGTACGCCTCGGTCCCCCACTCCCGCTGCTCGCGCTTGTCCGTGAGCTCGGGGTGCGAGGGCTCGGCGCGCCACGTCCAACCCTTGAGGTTGATGGCCTTCGTCGGGACGCGGTAGTGCGCCTCGAGGTAGTACCGGGTGTGGTCGTTCATGTCCTGCCGGCTCCAGCTCGCGAGCCCCGGCGAGTAGAAGTTGAGGCCGTACGACTCCCACGAGCCGAGGAAGCGCAGCGGGCCCGTCCGCACGTCGCGCACCTCGGTCTTGAACGCGTGCGGTCGCGGCGTCTCGAGGTCCCACAGCCAGCCGGACGTGTTCCTCCCGTACTCGCTCACCCACGTCACGCGGCCGAACCGCGACAGCGCGGGGACGATCTCGCCGAGCGCGAGCTCGGCGTCGACCGCGACGGCCTCGTCGAAGTCCTGCGTGCGCCCGTGGAAGATGCCGTCGCTGTAGAGGACGTAGTCCTTCCGCGCGTACGTCGAGCCGAGGAGCACGCGGTCGCCGGCGAGCTTCCGGTTCAGGCGGAACGCCCGGAAGTCGTCGGTGCTGCTCGTGATCGTGTCGGCGGGCGTCGTGCCCGGGTAGTAGTCCTGCTGTCCCGAGGGGAGCTGGCTCACGGCTCTGGCGAAGTAGTCGCTCTTCTCGCTCAGGAACGCCGCGCCGGTGAACCCCTTCACGTCCCAGAAGTCCACGCGGATGCCCTGCGCGCGCGGGCCCCATTCGTCCTGCTTGACGTTGTCCTGGTTCACGATCTCGAGGAGCGGCTCGTTCAGCCAGAACCGGTTCTGCCCGCCGAAGAGGTACGCCTCGGCGTTCGAGCCGCGGAACTGCAGGTGCGCCTCGCGGAAGAAGAACTGCGTGGCCTTCCGATGCTCCTCCCAGCGGCTCGACCATCCCGTGAACTTGAGGTAGCTCGAGACGTTCCTCCACGGGCTCATCTTGAGCCGAAGCTCCGCCTCGAACTCCGGGTTGCCGAGCTGCCAGCTTGGGTCGCCGCCTCCGCTGCTCCGGAGCTCGGTCATGAAGGAGGAGTAGCCCTCGAGGCTCGTCACCGCGCCCGCCCCGCCGGGGGCGAGCGCGAGGACCGAGACGGCGACCAGGAACGCCAGGGCGCTCCGCATGTCAGGTCCTCCTACCACAGGAAGCTCGCGGAGAGGCGGTAGAGACTCCCGATCCGCCTCTCTGAGAGGAGCGCGACGTCAACGTGGAGGTTCGTGCTCTTCAGGCCGAGGCCCGCCGTGATCCTGTCGCGGTTCATGCCGGCCCGAAGCGCGAAGGCGTCGTAGAACCAGATCTCCGTCCCGAGGTTCACGCTCGACTTCTCTTCGTGGTACGACGGCGCCTCGCGCGGCACGCGCCACTCGGCGCTCATCAGCATGACCTCGCGGAAGAGGTACGTGCCGCCCACGCGGAGCTCGGCGTAGACGGGGTCGGGGTCCTCGGTCGTCGAGATGAGCTGGAGCGCGGGCTCCCCGATGTTGCGCACGACCGCGCCGGCGCTCCAGGTCGCGCGGCGGTAGAGGCACCCGACGTCCGCCGCGAGTCCCGCGTCGCCGTCCGCGCTGAAGTTCGGGTCGTTGTAGTAGTCGTATCCCGGCGCGTCCACCGACAGCCGCTTCACGGCCAGCCCGGCGGAGAGCCCGTCAACGGGCGTGGCCGCCCCGGCCGCGAGGACGATCGTGTCCTCGTGGTAGAGGTCCTGCGCGCCGGTGCGCGCCCAGCCGAGCGCAAACCCGCGCCGCCCGGTCCCCCACCCGGCGATCGCGGAGTCCTCGACGAGGTCGTCCACGCCGTAGACGCTCGTCCTCATCCCGAACACGTGGATCCGGTCGAGCGTCGAGAGCCCGGCGGGGTTCCAGTGGAGCGCGGTGACGTCGTCGGCCACCGCGACGAACGCGCCGCCCATGCCCATGGCGCGCGCCCCGGTCTCCACCTCGACGAAGTTGGCCGCGGCCGGCGCGGCGAGCGCGAAGGCCAGAGCGGCCGCGATGACTGCAAGCGTGAGCGTGCGCATGGACACTCCTACTTCACCACCGCCACGGCGGCGTTCACGCGCTCGAAGATCGGCGAGGTCTTGAACTTCGCCTCGACGCGCATCACGTAGAGCCCGTAGGGAACGACGCGCCCGGTCTCGTCCGTGCCGTCCCAGATGACCTCAACCGGCGTCCCGCCGACGTAGTCGGCCGGCGCGTGGAAGACGAGCCGCCGCGCGAGGCGCCCGGAGAGGTCGTAGAACTCGATGTTCACGTGGTCCGCCGCGCGGCCGAGCGTGAAGATCACTCTCGTCTCGTCGTACAGCCCGTCGCCGTTGGGCGAGAACGGGTTCGGCTCGACGAGCACGCCCGACAGCCCGCGCCCGGCCCCGCCGAGGTCGTCCCAGAAGAAAAGCCCGTAGCGGCCGAGCCGCGACACGTCCGCGCCGACGACGTTGCCGTCGGGCCGCGCGTTCCCGCCGATGGTCAGCCAGCGCGCCGTCTCCGGATACCACTCGAACAGGCCGAACGCGCGCTGGTCGAGCGTGCCCGCGGCGTACTCGGGGTAGTGGAGCGTGAGCCGCACGCTGCCGACGATGTCGATCGTCCCTCCGCCGCACGCCAGGCTCAGGTCGCGCGCCACGCCGACGTACTCCATG
>VGIX01000056.1 GCA_016867725.1 Candidatus Effluviviaceae Genus I sp. | reverse complement strand
TTGACCGCCGAGATCGATGTCGTGCGGGCGCGCGTCGAGATCGAGAGCGGTCGCTTCGAGGAAGCCCGCGAGGCCGCGGCGAGGGCATACGACGCGCTCAAGGGCTCTGCCGACTCGGTGCTCCTCGCCGAAGCCGGGAAGGCGCTGGGCATCGCGCATGCTGAGCTGGGGAACCTCACCGCGGCGCGCGACTTCTTCACCGACTATCTCGTCACGCAGAAGCGGCTCGCGAACGAGGCCGGCCTCGCGTCGGCCTATAACAACCTCGGCGTGCTCGCGAAGCGCTCCGGCGACCTCAACGGCGCCCTCGAGCACTTCCGGAACGCGCTCGCGATCGACAGGAAGCTCGGTCGGTCCGCGGCGGCGGCGGACCGGCTCACGAACATCGGCATCGTGCTCCACAGGCTGTCGCGGTGGGCGGAGGCCGAGGAGCACCTGAACGAGGCGCGAGACATCTACCGGCGCCTGGGAGCGAACCGCGGTCTGGTCGCCGCGGAGTCGGCGCTGGGGAACGTCTACCGGCTGCGGCGCGAGTGGGACAAGGCCCGGGGCATCTTCGAGCAGGGTCTCGTTGTCTCCCGGGAGAACGGCTATCGGAGGGCGGAGGCTCTCGCCCTCGAGTATCTGGCGACCCTCGAGCTCGACCAGCGGAAGCCGGAGTCGGCGCTCGCGACGCTCGACAAGGCGATCGCGGCGGCATACCGCGTGTCGGCCGGCAGCGACGTGGTCGGCGAGGTGCTCAGGCGGCGGGCCGAGGCCCTCTACGCCCTGGGGCGCCTCGACGACGCCGAGCGTGACTGCAACGACGCGCTGCGGCTCACCAGGAGCGTCGGCGACCGGATCGAGGAGGGCGCGACGCTTCGGACCATGGCGGCCGTGCACTACGCGCGGGGCGAGCGAGTGGCCGCGGAGTCGCTGCTGTGTCAGGCCGAGGAGACGCTGCGCAGGACGGGCGAGTGCTTCGAGCTCGCGCGCGCGGCGCTCACCGGCGCCGTGGGACTCAGGGAGTCGTCCGGGCGGGAGATCCCGCTCGACACCATCGAAGCGCGGCTCTCGTCCGCCGAGGCCGTGTTCACCCGCGTCGGCGCGGGCGACTGGGTCGCGCGGTGCGAGCTCGAGCGCGGCAAGGCGCTCAAGGCCGGCGGGGAGCCGGACCGCGCGAGGACGTGGTTCGAGCGCGCGCGGCTGCGTTTCGAGGTCGCGCGGGACGAGCACGGGCTCTCCGAGGTCGACGCGGCCGTCGGCGAGCTCGACGCCGAGCTGGCGGGGACGAGCGTCGGTGGCGGCGGCCGCTACGCGGCCATCGCGGAGGGCTACCGGTTCCTCGAGATGTCGGAGCCCGGCGCCGACGACCTCTACCGGTTCGCGGGCAGCATCGCCGACGCGCTTCTCGTCGGGCGGCTCGTGCTGTTCTCGGTCGCCGAGAGCGGCCCGTCGGTCGCCGCGTCCGTGGACCGGACCGGCAGGGGCGTGGCCGATGTCACGAAGTTCGTGCGGGCCACCATCGATGTGCGAGGGCACGGAAGCCCGCTCGTGCTGAGCGAGGGGCGGCTCAAGGACGCCTCGGCCCCCGGCGGCGCGGGCGCCGTCGCGATCATTCCGGTCAGGACCGGGCTCGCCCGCGACCGCGTGTTCCTGCTGTACGCGGAGCGAGAGCGCTCCGAGGGCCAGACGGCCTTCACGCAGGACGACGTCGAGTTCATGGGCGCGGCGGCGCGCATGCTCGGGCTCGCGTATGGCCGCGCCGTCGAGTCGAAGACGTGGGAGGCCGACGGGAGGCTGGCTCAGCACCTCGGCGGGTCGCCCGCCTTCTCGGGGATCATCACGAGGAGCCCGGAGATGCTCCGCATCCTCGAGGACGTCGAGCGCCTCAAGGAGAGCAGGGTTCCCGTCGTCATCCGCGGCGAGTCCGGGACCGGCAAGGAGCTCATCGCCCGGGCGATCCACGAGGGCGGGAGGAGCAAGACCGGCCACTTCGTGGCACTGAACGCCGGCGCCATCGCTCCCCACCTCCAGGAGAGCGAGCTCTTCGGACACGTCAAGGGCGCCTTCACCGACGCCGACCGCGACCGCGAGGGGCTCGTGCAGGCCGCGGCGGGCGGGACGCTCTTCCTCGACGAGATCGGCGAGATGAGCCCGCAGCTTCAGGTGAAGCTCCTGAGGTTCCTGCAGAACGGCGAGTACCGGCGCGTCGGCGAGAGCCTGACGAGGACCAGCGACGCCCGCGTGGTCTCCGCGAGCAACAAGGACCTGAGCGAGGCCGTGAGGAACGGCACCTTCCGACGCGACCTCTACTACAGGCTGTGCGCGGTCATTGTCGAGGTTCCGCCGCTGAGGGACAGGCCCGAGGACGTCCCGCTGCTCATGCAGCACTTCCTGGACCTCTACTCCGCGAAGGAGCACAAGAGGATCACCGGGTTCACGCGGGAGGCGCGGGAGCTTCTGCTCCGGCACGACTGGCGCGAGAACAACGTGCGCGAGCTCGAGAACGAGGTGCGGCGGGGCGTGGCGCTCTGCGCGGACGGCGAGGCCATCGGGCTCGACAAACTCCGGCCCGAGCTGCGCGAGCGGCACCGCGCCGGACAGCCCGGCGAGACGACGGGCGAGCGCTCCCTCAGGGACGAGGTCGAGACGCTCGAAAGGACGAGGATCCTCGAGGCGCTGACAAGAAGCTCGTGGAACAAGCAGCGTGCGGCAGAACTCCTCGGGCTGTCTCGAACGGGGCTCCACGCGAAGATGCGGAAGTACGGGATCGGCTGAGCGGCGTAACGCGCATCGAGGACAGCGCTCAGGACCACCAGACCGTCGAGGTTTCGACACAGCGTCGGAACTTCGACGGTCTCGCATTTCACGCTGGGTGAACGGGTTAGGACGCGCCGCTTCCAAGGGGGCGCGACGGCCGTCGCGCCGTCGTCGAGTGAGCGCTCACCCGCGTACACCCGCCCGGACGCGCAGTCGCGTAACCCGTTGTCCAACAAGCACTTGCTGGCGCCTCAGTCGTGGCGGTTCTTCCCGGCGATCCGGCGTTCTGGCACAGCCCATGCCCTAAGGGGACGCGGCAGCACCTGAGAGCAGAGTCTTGAAGCCAGGATATGGAAGGGAGAGGCGGTCATGGATGCCAATAAGCAGGGGGGGCGAGTCCGGTCGCTCTTTGGCCTGCTTCTCCCTTCCGCTGACATGAGGCCCCCGATCCTGGGGGCCTCGCTGTTCCCGGGAACGGCGAGAGCAAAGGCTATGGCCGTGGTCCTGCTCATCGGAATCGCCTCGCCGTTCCTGGGGTGACAACCTGACACCGAGGAGCCTTCGGAGCGCTCCAGCTGTCATCGAGATAGACAGCCGTCGCGGCGGGGCTTCGGACAATGGCCCGCCCAGCGCAGAAAGAGGCCGAACCACAAGCTCTTCGTCGGAACTCCATCCCGAGCGGTTGCCCTGGCAGGTTCCTTGCTCTCCTCCTCCCCAGGGATGGAGTCCTCCCTCGACGGCCGGCAGCGACCTCGGGGATGGCTCACGAGGCCTGCCGGCCGTCCCGCTTGCCTGACCCCGTCACCGCCCCTTGCGAGAGACTCGATGCATCACGGGCGTCCGCAGCCGCGCTACGGCGCGGAGCTTCGCGCCGTAGCGTCGGAGGCCGCAGCCGCTCTCGGTGCGGCGTCGTACGCGCGCCGCGGCGAGCCGCTGGGAGCCACGATGGCCCGCGGCGGGATGCTCCTGCTCATGCCGTTCCTGCTTCTGGAGGCGCTGCCGTCGGGTGCGTCTCTCGGGTCCGCGAGGACGATGGCGCTCGCCAACGCGTTCGGCGCCGCTCACTTCCTTCTGCAGGACAGGCTCATCGACGAGGATGAACGCCTCGATCCCGAAGCATGCCGCTTCTCCGACCTGTCGCTCGCGCTCTTCCTGCGTGAGCTGTCGGGCCTGTTCGACGCAACGAGCGCTCTCTGGCGCCACCTCGACAGACATGTGGCCGAGTACTTCGAGAGCCTCGCGTGGGAGCGCGCGGTGCTCAGAACGCCGCGAGGTCGCGACGCGGTCACGGAGCGGGAGCTGCCGGCGTCGCTTCGGCAGTTGGGCCTTCGGCTGTCGCCGCTCAAGACGTCGGCGGTCGGGATGGCCATGCTGGCAGGCCGGGATGAGTGGGTCGGAGCGCTGGAGCAGATCGTGGTGGACTACCACGCGGCGTACCAGATCACCGACGATCTGGCCGACCTCGCGGACGACAGCGCCGCCGGCCGGTGGTCCGTGCCGCTCTGGATGATCGCGGAGCGGCTCGGCATGGCGGAGCCGCCCCGGGGCGCCTCAACCGACGCGCTGACCCGCCTGGCCGTCGAGTGCGGCGTGATCGACGCGAGCGCGGCGCTCATCGACGACGGCTATGGGCGCGCCCGGGCGGGTGCGCTCGCGCTCGACGCCTCCGCGCTGGCCGAGCATCTCGAGCGGGCGCGCGGCGACACCCTCAGCCGCCTCAGGTGGGAGTCGCGCAGGCGCGTGATCGCGCTTCGAGCGGGGGCGGCCGGCGCAGGCGGCGAAAAGGCCGCGGCGGACGGGCGTCTGCCCGCGGTCCCGACAGGCGACGTCGAGTCGGCGGGACCGGGCGCCGCCTCGCCGCGCCTGCACGCGTTCGACGTCGCGGGCGAGGGGTTCGTCGTCGACCCCGGCTCCGCCATGCTCTTCCGGGCCGACGCCGCCGCGCTGGACACTCTTCTAGGTGTCGAGCGTGGGGCGAAAGCGCCCGACCTCGCGGTCCTTGAGATGAACCACGGACGGCGGGCCGTGCGCGAGGTTCTCGACGAGGCGGCCCGGCTCGTCCCGCCGCCGGAACCCGAACGGCCCGTCTCGCGGCCGGCGCCCGGAGTCGTCGCCTCGCTCGCGTTGCACGTCTCGGGGGGATGCAACCTCAGCTGCGACTACTGCTATCTTCGCGGGAGCGCCGGGGGCCTCATGTCGGAGGAGGTCGCGCTCCGCGCGCTCGACCTTCTCTTCGAGGAGTCCGTCGGCGCTCCGCATCTCTCCGTCGTGTTCTTCGGGGGGGAGCCGCTGCTTCATCCGGCTCTCATCGAGGTCACGGCACGGCACGCGCGGACGCGGGCCACGGCCGAGGGGCGCGCGTTGTCACTCCACGTGACAACGAACGGCACGCTCCTGACGCCGGAGGTCGCCTCGCGCCTGGCCGCCGTCGGGGCGGCCGTCATGGTGAGCATCGACGGCGACCGGCTCGCGCACGACGCACACCGGCGGTTCCCGGACGGCGGCGGGTCGTACGACGCCATCGCGCGCAACCTCTCGCGGCTCCCCGCCACGCTGCGCGTCTCGGCGCGCACGACCGTCACCGAGGCGACGCCGCGCCTACGGGACCTCGTGGAGCATCTGGTCGGGCTTGGAGCCGGCACGGTCCACCTCTCTCCGGTGAGCGGGGCGCCCCTGTCGTCGGGGTTCGCCGCCCGGGTCTGCGCCGAGCTGGACGACCTGGCGGCCGCGGAGCTCGACCGCGTGAGGAGCGGGCGCGCCCCCGTCGTCGCGAACTTCGCGGAGGCCATCCGTGCCATCGCGCAGGGTCACCCGAGGGTGCGAGGCTGCGGGGCGGGGGCGACGTACGTGAGCGTGGCCGCGGACGGAACGCTTGGTCTGTGCCACAGGTTCAGCGGCGAGGCGGCGTATGTCGTCGGCGACGTGGACGCCGGACTCGACAGACCGGCCGTCTCCCGGCTGCTCGGACTGCTCTCGGACCGCGCGGCCGCGTGCGGCAACTGCTGGGCGCGATGGGTCTGTGGGGGCCCTTGCCTCTATGATCTGGTGTCGTCGCCGGCCGATGCCTGCGGAGAGTCGGCGACGCGCTGCAGGATCAAGCGGCGCGTCCTCGAGCTTTCGATGTGGCTACACGCGTCGCTTCCGCCGCCCGCGAGAGGCCGGCTCGAGCAGTGTGCGAGAACGAACCCCAGACCGGAGGTCGCGGGCTGCGCCGATCCACGCCATGGTGCGCCGGACGCGAGCGCGGCCGTGCCACTCATCCCGATGGAGATCCCCTGGCCGGACGAAGGGGGGTGATGACGATGACGCATCTCACGCTGGTCAGCGGGACGGCGGTGCCGGCGATGGTGCTGAAGAGGACGCCTGACACGGACATCTGTCTTCTTGACTACGCGCAGTGCCCGAACACCGACGTCTGCATCCTCGCGGACTACGGCTCCGGGTGTCAGACCCAGGACTGGTGCCTTGTCGACAAGGACTAGGGTGACGTATGCTCTGGGCGGGCAGGACCCCACAGAACGGAGGTGCGATCATGAGCACGATGGCACGGGCGCGATCTTGCCGGGGTCCGCTCGCTCGGAGCGCTGGTCTGGCGGCGCTGCTCCTGCTGAGCGGCATCGGAGGCGCAGGCGAGAAGGAGGCGGCCCACGCGCCGGCCGTGGCGTGGACGCTGCTCTGGGAGCGGGCGCTCACCAGCGTCGAGAAGGCATATCACGCTGTCGCCGTGGACGACCTGGACGGGGACGGAGCGGATGATTCCGTGGTTGTCGCGCGGAGGCGCGGTGCGCTCTCGCGCGTGACCGTGCTCGACGGTCCGACCGGCAGCGTGCGGTGGACACGCGCGTGGGCGGGCCGCATCGAGTTCACCGTCGCCGACGTCGAGCCGGGCGGCGGCGCCGAGCTCGTCGTTGCGTGGCAGGACTCGCTGCAGGTGCTCTCGGGCGATGACGGTTCGCTCCTTCGGTCGCTCACGCTGAAGGCCCCCGTGGGCGAGATCGCCTTCGGTCTGATCGACGGCGATGAGCGCCCGGACCTCATCTACACCGCGGGGCACAACCACGACGACCTGCTCGTCGCCGTCTCCGGGGCGTCGTGGCGGGACCTGTGGGTGCGCCGCACCGAGCCGGACCGCGGGGCGCTCGGTGGGGGATTCGAGAAGGCGACGCCGGTCGACCTCGACGGCGACGGCCGTGACGAGGTGTTGGTCATCGAGAGGCGGAACGTGCTCGTCTGCATCGATCCCGATGGCGCGACGCGATGGTCGACCGTGCTTGGCAAGAAGACGCGGTACTCCCCCGAAGGTGTTGCGAGCAGCCGGCCGGTGGTGCTCGACCTTCTCGGCGAAGGCGCACGCGACGTCGCCGTCGGCTGCTTCGCCGGCGCGCTGGTCGTTCTGGACGCGCCCCGCGGCGAGCAGGTCGCGCGCATGCAGTTCGGGCTCGATGTCCACGCGGAGTACGCGCGCGACCCCCGGCTGCCTCGGTTCCTCCGCAAGGCCGTCGCTGAGTCCGGGGAGCCCATCACGGAGTTCCTCGCGATCGAGATCGACGGGAGGCCCGGGGCGGATCTCGTGTTCGGGTCGTGCGACGGGTTCGTCTACGGCGTCGCCCCGCGGCGTGGCGAGACGCTGTGGAGGTTCGACTCGGTGTCGGACGTCTACGGGCCGTGCATCGCGCTTCCCGCCGACGAGCCGCTCCTCATCGCGTGGGATGCCAAGGCGACGTACGTGCTGCGGGCGACGGACGGTTCGCTCACCGGGCGTCTGCCGATCGCGGGAGGAGCGCAGTGCGCCGCGGATGGAGACGTCAACGGCGACGGCATCGTCGATCTCGTTGCGGTCGCCTCCGGCGGATCCGTCGTGCGCGCGTGGAGCACAGGCCATGCAGCGGGCGGGCCGTGAGGACGTGGCGGGAGAGAGCGCCCCGTGCCTGCCTGGCTCGATCGAGGCGCGCGGGATCTCGAAGACGTTCCGCCGGCGGAGACGCGGCAGCGCCGGGCTGGCCCCCGTCACGCTGGACGTCGGCCCGGGCGAGGTCTGCGCGATTGTCGGCCCGAACGGCTGCGGCAAGACGACCGCGCTCAGGATCCTCGCGGGCCTCGCGACGCCGTCGTCGGGTCGCGCTCTCCTCTGCGGCCACGACGTCGTCGCCGACCCGGGAGCGGCGTACCGCCTCGTCGGGCTCTCACTGGGGTCGGTCCGCTCGTTCTACTGGCGGCTGACGGCTGGGCAGAACCTCGCCTTCTTCGGGAGGCTCGCCGGGATGCGCGGCCGCGCCATCCGCGACGGGATCTCCGAGCTGGCCGCCGCCCTGGGTCTCGAGAGCGTGGTGAACGAGCCGGTGCGGTTCCTCTCCCGGGGCGCGCTGGCCCGGCTGTCGGTCGCCCGCGCGCTCCTGCCGTCGCGCCCCGTCGCCCTCCTCGATGAGCCGCTCTCGGCCGTGGACGCGCAGGGGAGAGCGGCCATCGTCGAGACGCTTCGAAGCGCGGCCGGCGGTGGCGCGGCCATCCTCGTCACCGCGCAGGAGCGCGAGGAGGTCGTGTGGTGCGACCGCATCTACGCCGCTCCGACGGGCTGAGTCGCGCGCGGGACGAGGCGGCGGCCGTCGCGTGCGCTCTCGCGGCGTTCCTGTGCCGATCGGTTGCGACGCGGCTGAGCTATCGCGTGCAGCTGGTCCTGGGGCTCGCCCGGTCCATCGCGTCGATCGCGCTCATCGCGCTCGTCGGGAAGGTCGTCGCGTGCGCCGGAGGCGGGTTCGAGGCGCGCTACGGGATGGGCTACACGGAGTTTGCGCTCCTCGGGCTTGCGGCGCACGGCGCGGCGGCGGCGGGCCTCGGGGCCTTCCGGTCGGCCGTTCGGCGCGAGCAGCTGCAAGGAACGCTCGAGCAGCTTCTCGCCGCACACGGTCCGCCGATGCGGCTGGTTCTGCTGTCGGGCGTCTGGGACGTGCTCGGCGCGTGCGTCGGCGGCGCGGCGTTCGTGGCGCTCGTGTCGCGGCTCGGTGGACTGCGGATCGAGATGTCCGCTGCGGTCGGCGCGGCGGCGGGGTTCTACGTCATCGCCATGTGCGGGCTCGGCCTCGCCTCCGCGGGCATCGTGCTCGTGACGAAGGAGGGCGAGCCAGTGTCGTGGGCGCTCGGGATGCTGTCGCTGGTCGCCGGCGGGGTCTGCTACCCCGCGGACCTCCTTCCGGCGTGGGTGAGGCCCGTCTCGCTCGCGCTCCCGACGACGCACGTGCTCGCCGTCATTCGCGGGACCGCATCGACCGGCGTCCCCGCGACGCGCGCATCGCTCGCCTTCCTCGCCGTCGCCGCGGTTGCCGCAGGCATCTTCGGCGCGGCGGTTCTCCGATGGGGCGTCGGGCGCGCCCGCAGACTC
>VGIX01000055.1 GCA_016867725.1 Candidatus Effluviviaceae Genus I sp. | reverse complement strand
TTCGAGGCGGACGCGGTCGTGCCGCCGCACTCGCACGGGGCCCAGTGGGGCGTCGTCGTGGCGGGCAGCATCGAGCTCGTCATCGGCGGCAGGCGGCACGCGTTCGCGCGAGGCGACTCCTACTTCATCCCCGAGGGCGTCGAGCACTCGGCGCGGGTGAGCGAGGGATACGCGGAGGTGGCCTTCTTCGCCGACCGGGACCGGTACCGCGCAAGGGAGTAGTCCGCCGAGCCGGCGGCGATGAAGGTCGAACCCACCGCCTGGCGATCTGACGTCTTCGCCCCGCGCCGCTCCGAGAGGCTGCCGTGACCGACTACTACGACAGGCGACTGGCGGGTTCGCGTCTGCGGCGGTGCTACGAGCTTGCGTCGCCGCGCGTACAGCAGTACCTCGAGGCGGAGATCGAGCATCTGCTCAGCCGGGTCGGTCGGGAGGATGATGTTCTCGAGCTCGGCTGCGGATACGGGCGCGTGGCGCTGCGTCTGGCCGACAGTGTCCGCCGCGTGGTAGGTGTCGACACGGCGCAGGAGAGCCTCGGGCTCGCGCGCGCGCAGGCCGGCGACCGCACGAACTACGAGTTCGCGCTGATGGACGCCGTGGACATGTCCTTCCCCGACGGGACGTTCGACGTCGTGGCGTGCGTTCAGAACGGGATCTGCGCGTTCGGCGTCGATCCCGAGCGGCTCCTCCGCGAGGCGTTGCGCGTCGCGAAGCCTGGCGGTCGGCTGCTGTTCTCAAGCTACTCGGAGAGGTTCTGGGACGAACGCCTCTCGTGGTTCGAGGCGCAGTCGGCGGCGGGGCTTGTGGGTGCCATCGACATGCGGGCGACCGGCAACGGCGTGATCGTCTGCGAGGACGGCTTCCGCGCCGGGGCGATGTCCGCGGCCGGCTTTGAGGCGCTCTGTCGCTTCCTCGGTGTGGAAGGGGACATCCTCGAGGTGGACGGGTCCAGTCTCTTCTGCGAGATCAGCCGGCGTTTGCGGCCGGCGCCCTTCTCTGATAGCGTCTAGCCTCCAGTTCACCTGCGGCACGCGATCCTCGCGGGGCGCAGCGTTTCTCGCATTCCGTGGGTAGGAGGTGAGGCATGGGCGTGGTTTCTCCCGCACGCGGAGCGCTGACCGCCGCGGCCTGGGCGGTCATGCTCGCCGTGTCGGACCTG
This sequence comes from Candidatus Effluviviaceae Genus I sp., assembly GCA_016867725.1. NCBI lineage: Bacteria > Candidatus Effluviviacota > Candidatus Effluviviaceae > Candidatus Effluviviaceae Genus I sp. The sequence goes on along the minus strand of VGIX01000055.1, from coordinate 7,987 downwards.
CCGGACATCGTCGTCGCGTCGCTCGGGCGCGCGGCTCCGGCGTGGGCGTTCTGGGCGAAGGCCGCCTTCCTCGCCGCGTTCCTCGCGCTCACGCTCGTCTGGCGGCGCGTCCGGCCGCTCCGGCAGTACGCGCTCGTGCTCCTCGTGCTCTTCCTGGCCCTGGGGCTGACGTCGTTCCTCCGCGGCACGGCCCGGTTCCAGGGGAGCTTCAACTACGCGGGCGTCCCGTTCTTCACCGGATACGCGGCCATCATGACGCTCGACGTGCTCGTCGCTGCCGCCATCGTGGCCGTCCTGTGGTTCATGAAGCGCGACAGACGGGCGTTCTTCCTGGCCCGCGGCCGGCTGGACGCGCCGGTGGGGCCGATCCGATGGCTTGGGATCCGGGGAGGCGAATCCTGGAGGGCGTTAGGGTGGATCTTCGGGGGAGCGGCTGGGCTCGCGGTCCTCGTCCCGACGGTGATCGGCATCGCGCCGACGCGCGACATGGTCGTGCGCGCGCTCCCGCTCGTCCCGGCCGCCGTGCTCTTCGCGGCGATCAACGCCTTCACCGAGGAGACGTACTTCAGGGCGAGCATCCTCTCGACGCTGCACGACGTCATCGGCGAGACGCAGACGCTCCTGATCGCCGCCGTCTTCTTCGGCCTCGCGCATTGGCTGCACGGCTCGCCGCCGGGGCCCGCCGGTTCCCTGATGACGGGGTTCCTGGCCTGGCTCATCGGCAGGAGCATGCTCGAGACGCGGGGGATGCTGTGGCCGTGGTTCATCCACTTCGTGCCGGACGTCGTGATCTTCGTCTCGTACGCGCTGATGTTCGCGGGGTCCTGAGGCGGCCGGGGCGATGCGGACATGGAGGGAGAGCGCGATGAGCGTGAAGACCCTCATTGCCTTCGTGACCGCGGGCGGCGCCACGGAGCGCTATGCGCAGGTCGTGGCGGAGACGCTGCGGTCTGCGGGGCACGACGTCGAGGTCGTTGACCTCAAGCGCGCGAAGGTCGCTGACCTCTCGGGCTACGACGGCGTCGTGCTGGGCGCAGGCGTGCGGATGGGGATGGTCTACCGGAAGGCGAAGGCGTTCCTGGCGCGGAAGGACCTCAAGGGGACGCACCTGGCCGTGTTCCTCTCGAGCGGGATCGCGATCGAGGATCCGGAGAAGGCGAGGGCGAAGTTCCTGACGCCGCTCATGACGCGGCACGGCCTCGAGCCCGTCGCGTGCGATGCCTTCCCGGGCAGAATGCCGGGCAGCGCGGGGAAGGCCAATGACCGCACAGACGCGCAGCGCGCCCGGCTCTGGGCCGGGCGCGTCGCGGGACTGCTCGCGGGCGCTCGATGACTGGAGTCCCGCGTGGCGGGTGAAGTGCTCGAGACCGCTGGCGGGCGGGCCGGGGGGCTGACCTCCGCAGGATGTGCTGCTGCGCCCGCGACCATGGAGGAGCGATGACGATGGCGCGAGCGCTGATGACGGACAGAGCGGCGTTGCGCTGGCGGACGTGGATCGCGATGCTCACCGCTACGCTCTGCGTCTCGTGCGCGCGGTATGTCGGCGCCCCGCTGCCGCAGTACGACGCGGACGAGCTCGTGGGTCGAGAGGTGAGAGTCACGACAACGGACGGCCGCGTTCTCACGTTCGAGGTCGTGTCCGTCTCGGAGAGCGAGCTGGTGGGGGAGCGCCTGCGGGTCCCCTTCGAGGAGATCGCAACGCTCGAACGCCAGGAGATGAGCCCGCTCAGGACGGCGGGCGCCGTGCTCGGTGTGGTCGCGGTGGCCGCAGCGGCGGGCTTCCTGGTCTTCCTGGTGCAGTGGATCACCGCGCTGGGCGGGAGCTAGCGGCGGTGATCGGGGTGCTCCGACGGCATGCGTCGGCGGGTCGGCGGTCGGCTTGAGGTTCCTGGAGGGACTCCATGCTTGCTCTCCTCGTGGTCTGCGTGGTTCTTCTCGCGGTCGCGCTGGCGCTCCTGTGGAGGATGTCGCGGGCGCTCTCGGGCGGCTCGCGCGACGCGCTCGTCGCCGCGCTTCAGGAGGAACTCCGCCAGGCGAGACGGGAAGCGAGCGACGCCGCCCGGGATCTTCGCGAGGAGCTCGCGAGGTCGCAGAAGGGCGGCGCGGAGCTCGTCGTGACGACGATGCGCGAGATGGGGAGCGCCCAGCGGGAAGCGCTGACGGCGGTCACCGGTGAAATCCAGACACTGGCGCGGGCGAACGAGACCAGGCTCGAGGGGCTTCGCGGCACCGTGGACGCGAAGCTCGAGCAGCTGCGCGAGGGCAACGAGGCCAAGCTCGAGGAGATGCGGAGGACCGTTGACGAGAAGCTCCACGCGACGCTCGAGACGCGACTCGGGGAGTCGTTCAGGCTCGTGAGCCAGCAGCTCGAGGCCGTTCAGTCAGGTCTCGGGGAGATGCGGAGCCTCGCCTCCGGCGTGGGCGATCTCAAGAAGGTGCTGTCGAACGTCAAGACCCGCGGAACCCTGGGCGAGGTGCAGCTCGGGGCCATCCTCGAGGACATCCTCACGCCGGACCAGTACGACAGGAACGTCCAGACCAAGGAGGGCACTCGCGAGAACGTCGAGTACGCCGTGCGGCTCCCCGGTCCGGCGGACGCCCCGAACCGCTGCGTCTGGCTCCCGATCGACTCCAAGTTCCCGCAGGAGGACTTCCAGCGCCTCGTCGAGGCGTCCGACCAGGGCGACGCCGACGGGGTGAAGGCCGCCGCGGCCGCTCTCTCGCGCGCCGTCAGGGCGTCGGCCAAGGACATCCAGGAGAAGTACCTCGACCCGCCGAACACGACCGACTTTGCCATCATGTTCCTGCCGACGGAGGGCCTGTACGCGGAGGTCCTCCGGGAACCCGGGCTCTTCGAGAGCCTGATGCACACCTGCCGCGTCGTGGCGGCCGGCCCGACGACGCTCGCCGCCATCCTGAGCAGCCTCAGGATGGGGTTCCGCACGCTCGCCATCGAGAGACGTTCGAGCGAGGTGTGGCAGATCCTGGGCGCGGTGAAGACCGAGTTCGGGAAGTTCGGCGGCGTGCTCGACAAGCTCAGGAAGCAGCTCAACACGGCGGCGAAGACGGTCGAGGAGACGGACGTGCGCACCCGGGCCATGGAACGCAAGCTCAGGCAGGTCGAGGAGCTGCCGTCGGGCGACACCGAGTCCCTGCTGGAGCTGCCGCGGGCCCCTTCGGAGGACGCCGAGGTTGTGGAGGACGAGGACCGGTAGCGGCGACGGCGGCCGGGCTGCGACGAGGCGGAGGACGCGATGGGAGAGAGGGCTTTCCAGGACTACTACCCCGACGACGTGAGCCACTGCTTCGGGTGCGGGCGGCTCAACGAGCACGGGTATCAGCTCAAGAGCCGCTGGGACGGCGATGAGACGGTCGCGGTGTTCACGCCGCGGTCCTATCACACGGCGATCCCCGGCTACGTGTACGGCGGCCTCATCGCGTCGCTCATTGACTGCCACGCGACGGGAACGGCGGCCGCCGCGATGTACCGCGACGAGGGACGCGCGATGGACACGCTGCCGGCGTTCCGCTTCGTGACCGCGTCGCTCCACGTGGACTACTTGCGCCCGACGCCTCTCGGCGTGCCGCTCACGGTCCGCGGCAGGGTCGAGGAGATCAAGGGACGCAAGGTGATCGTGCGCGCGTCGCTCTCGGCCGAGGGGGAGGTGTGCGCCGAGGGCAGGGTGGTGACGGTGCAGATGCCGGAGAGCATGACACCGCGGCCGACGCGCGGGTGACGCCGTCGGAGGGGATCGGCCATGCTGGAGAGCGCCGAAGTCCTGGGGGCCTGCGACCGCATCGCGGAGTTCGTGCGCCGCGCGCTCGAGGAGTCGGGGCGTTCGGGCATCGCCGTTGCGATGAGCGGAGGGCTCGACTCGACGGTGACCGCCGCGCTCTGCGTGCGGGGCGTCGGCGCGGAGCGCGTCAAGGGCTTCTTCCTTCCCGAGCGCGAGGGGCCGGCCGAGGACCGGACCGATGCCGAGCTCGCCGCCCGCTGGCTCGGCGTGCGCCTCGACACCCACGACATGACGAAGGCGCTCGACGCGCTCGGCGTGTACGACTTCGTCCTCTCGAAGGTGCCCGGCGAGTTCCTCCGCGCCGCGGTCGTGAGGGCGGCGTACGGGCTTCGGCGCTTGGTGAGCCGAGAGGACCCGCTCGAGGGCGGGCAGCGTGGCAGCCGCAGCGCCGTCGTCTCGCGGAGCGCGGCGCACTTCAAGGCGCGCCACCGGATGAGGATGGTCTTCCTCTACTTCCGCGCCGAGAGGGAGAACCTGCTCGTGGCCGGCGCGGCGAATCGCACGGAGAAGCTCACGGGCATCTACACGCGCTTCGGCGTGGACGACTGCGCGGACATCATGCCGGTCGCGGGGCTCTACAGGACCGAGGTCCTGCGCGCGGCCGAAGCGCTGGGCGTGCCCGAGCGGATCCGCGGGAAGACGCCGGCCCCCGGCATCATCCCGGGCGTGCGTGACAAGTACGTGTACCTGCTCGACCTCGAGAGCGGCGTGCTCGACCGGGTGCTCGAGGAGCTGGTCGCGGGCGGCGAGACGGCCGCGGTCGCCGGGCGACTGGGGCTCCCTCAGGCCCGGGTGGAGCGTGTCGCCGCGGCGATGCGCGCGGCGCAGGAGCTTCGGGGGCTGCCGCGGGAAGCCGGACCGCACGGGCGCAACCCGCGCCCGGAGTCCCGACCGTGACGGAGGTGCGCCATGTCCCTCGTCCCGATGACGCTGTCGCAGTTCGTCCTCGCTGAGGAACGCCGACACCCGGGCGCGAGCGGCGAGTTCACAGGACTCATCACGGACCTCGCGATCGCCTGCAAGGTCATCAACCGCGAGGTCGTGCGGGCGGGCCTGACCGATCTTCTCGGCTGGGACGGTGTCCGGAACGTCCACGGCGAGAAGGTCCAGCGGCTCGACGCGTTCGCGCACGAGGTCATCCACCGCGCGCTCGCGCAGACGGGGCAGCTCGCGGTCTGCGCGTCGGAGGAGTCGGAGGACGTCATTCCGCCACACGAGGGATGCGAGTGCGGCAAGTACGTGGTGAACTTCGACCCGCTCGACGGTTCATCCAACATCGACGCGGACGTCAACATCGGGACGATCTTCTCGATCCTGCCGCGGGTGACGGGCTGCGGACCCGGCACGGTCGAGGACTGCCTCCAGCCGGGAGGACGGCAGGTGGCGGCCGGCTACGTCATCTACGGTCCGAGCACCATCCTCGTGTACACCACGGGGGAGGGCGTCCACGGGTTCACGTTCGACCCGGGCATCGGCGAGTTCCTGCTGTCGCACGCGAACGTCAGGATGCCGGAGCGCGGGCGCATCTACAGCGCGAACGAGGGGAACGCGGCGGGGTGGGCGCCGGGCGTCCGGCGGTACGTCGAGTGGCTGAAGGCGAGCGAACCGAGCGACGGACGGCCCTACAGCAGCCGGTACGTCGGCTCGCTGGTCGCCGACTTCCACCGGAACCTGCTCTACGGCGGCATCTTCATGTATCCTGCGGACAGCGCGCACGCCAGCGGGAAGCTGCGGGTTCTGTACGAGTGCTCGCCGCTGGCGTTCATCGCCGAGCAGGCGGGCGGGGCCGCGACCGACGGGCGGCGGCGGATCCTGGAGATCGTCCCGAGGACGCTCCACGAGCGCACGCCGCTCTTCATCGGGAGCAGGCGCGACGTGAGGGAGTGCGCCGGGTTCATGGCGGAAGGCTGACGAAGGGCGGTGCGGCATGCACATCCGCGCGGGGGACGGCACGCGGCTCAGGACGAAGATCGTCGCGACGCTGGGCGGGCTCACGAACCGGGTCTCGAGCCCGGACGGCGAGCGGACGGTCGAGTTCAGCGGGACAGAGGACGACTGGAACACCTTCCTCGAGTGGTTCTTCGAGGACGGGGGGTACCGCATCGACCTCCTCCGGCTGAACATGTCGTTCTTCGAGCGCCGTCGGGACGGCGCGCCCGACCCCGACTGCAGGGAGCTCCGGATCCTCCGGTGGCTTCGCGCGAACCGCGAGCGTCTGCCCGCCACGGCCGTGCTTGCGGACCTGCCAGGGCCGAAGCTGCGCCTTGGCGGCGTCGGCGGTCCCGCCCCCGTGCGAGCCGGCGACCGGATCCGCTTGGCGTTCACGAAGGGCGCGCCGGGCGCCGTGATCAACGTCTACGGCTGCCCCATCGGCGAGCAGGACCGACGGGTCGCGGCCAAGCTGGACGAGTACCGCACGGGAAGGGAGCGCCCGCTCGTGCAGATCGGGGACGGGTCGGCCACGCTCAGGCTCCTCGCGGTCGAGCCGCAGCACATCGTCTGCGAGGCCGAGGACGACGGGGTCCTCCAGGACGGCAAGGGCGTCACGTTCAAGCGGCTCTCGTTCGACTTCGACACCTTCCAGGAGGACGACAAGGTCGCGCTCGACTTCCTGCTCACGCACTTCATCGACTGGTCCGAGCATCCGCTCAGCCACCGGAGCTGCGGGAGCTTCCTCGCGTTTGTCGCCGTCTCGTTCGTGCGAAGCGCGCGGGACATCGAGGAGGCGAAGCGGTACATCGAAGACGGGATGTGCCGGCGTCTCGCCGAGCGGCTGCGCGGCGTGTCCGAGCAGGATGTCCGGCAGCTGGCCAGGAGTCTCGCGCCGGGGGTCATCGCGAAGATCGAGCGGGAGGAGGCGGCGCGCGAGGGGGAGCTCGATCGGATCCTGGACGCGGCCGACGGCGTCATGGTCGCGCGCGGCGACCTCGCCCTGCAGATCGGGCCGCAGAACGTGCCGGGGTTCCAGAAGCGGGTCATCAGGCTGTGCAACCTGCGCGGGAAGCCCGTCATCACGGCGACGCAGATGCTGAACTCGATGACCGAGAACCCCGAGCCGACACGCGCCGAGGCCTCGGACGTCTTCAACGCGATCCTCGACGGCACCGATGCGGTCATGCTCTCCGACGAGACGGCGTCCGGGAGCTTCCCGTGCCAGGCGGTCGGGACGATGGTCCAGATCGCGGAGGCGGCCGAGCGGCACCTGGAGCGCTTTGGATTGTCCGAGCGCCCGACAGGCGAGGCGCTCCGGACGCTCACTGAGCGGCGGTTCCGCGACGTGCTCTCCGGCTCGCAGGCGGAGCTCTCGAGGACGCGCGAGCGCCTCGTCGAGTCCATGAACCGCGCGGTCGGCAGCAACGACGCGTGGCTCGAGCGGTTCTACGGCGAGAAGCTCGCGCAGTGCCTCAGCCAGCCGATGACGGACAGCGTGTCGCTCGCCGCCTGCGACCTCGCGACGAGCGGCGCCGAGTACCGCGCGATCGTGGCGCCGACGGCGAGCGGGAGGACCGTGCGGATGATCGCGCGGCTCCGGCCGGACGTCGCGATCCTCGGCGCGGCGCACGATGACATCAACAGAAGGAAGCTCGTGCTGAGCTTCGGCGTCTACCCGTTGAACTGTGGGCGGCTGGTCGAGGAGAACTGCGCGCGCCTTCTCCACGATGCGGAGGAAGCGTTCGACGTGTGCCGCGACCTCATTCTCGAAGCCGGGCTCCTGTCCGCGAGAGACCGCGTCGTCTGGACGGCCGGAACGCCGCTGTTCGGATCGGGCGGGACGAACCTCATCACGGTCAGGGAGCTTGGGAGGGCGAAGCCGACCGGCTGACGGCCGGCGGCGGTCTGAACGAAGGAGGGCGCGTGGGTGGGTCGTTCTGCACCGCGGCGAACTGCATGGACGGCAGGGTGCAGATCCCGGTGATCAAGTACCTGCAGGACCGAATGGGCGTTGCCTATGTGGACATGATCACGGGAGACGGGCCGGTGCGGAGCCTCGGGGGCACGGCGGACCCCCGGATGAAGGCCGCGCTCCTGCGGCGGATCGGCGTGTCCGTGCGCGCGCACGAGTCGCGCGCGGTCGCCGTCGTCGCGCACGCCGACTGCGCGGCGAACCAAGTGCCCGACGAGCAGCAGCGACGCGAGCTCGCCGTTGCTGTCGAGGAGGTCGCGCGCGCCTTCCCGGCGGCGACCGTCCT
>VGIX01000054.1 GCA_016867725.1 Candidatus Effluviviaceae Genus I sp. | reverse complement strand
GTGGCCGCACTCGAGGGTCAGCACGGCCGTGTGGTACCCGGGCGCCGGTGACGACCAGGTGAGCGTGAGCGTCACGGAGTCCCGCGGGGCGAGCGCCGCGTCGGACGAAATGGACGCCACGGGCACATCGCCGCCGTCCACGCGCAGCTCGACGACCACCGCGTGCCCGGCCGTCGAGACCGACCCCACGTTCCGCGCGACGCACTCGAGGCTCACCGGCCCTTCGGCCGGGAAGATCACGCGCGCCGGGTGCCTCACGGCGAGCTCGAGGTCGAACTCGGCCGCGTTCCTTCTGCCCGGGGTCGGCGCGACGCACTCGGCGAAGTCACGCGCGTTGTTGCCCGTGTCGTAGCAGTCGGGCAACCGCGCCAGCGACGAGCCGCCCGGGACGTCAGGCGCCGGCGCGCCGGCGTAGTACTCGGCGAAGAGCGGCTCGCCCCACCCGAGGACGTCCACGATCGCGTGGCCGCGCCGCAGCCGCGCACCGTCGGGGCCGTTCTGGAGGTCGAGCGCCGTCACGTGGTCGGGCGTCGGGACGACCGCGCTCTCTCCTATGAGGAAGATCCCTCCGGGCGGAAGCTCGTCGAAATCGCCTCCGACCCACTCGACGGTCCAGGCGTTCGGGCTCGCGCCGTTCCCGGACTCGAGGACGAGCCCGGCCAGCGAGACGGACGCCGGCCCGCAGTTCATGATCTCCACGAACTCGAGCCCCGTGTCCGGGCCCGCCGGGTCGTAGAGCACCTCGTTCAGCACGACCTGCGCTTCAAGGGGATGAACGACAACAAGAAGGAAGGCAACCGCCGCAACCGAGAGGCCACCGCCGCGTCCCATCCGCCACCCGCGCCTCCGTGAGGGGAAGTGTCGCTAGGCAAGTCCTTTCATGCGCCGGGCGGCCCACTCCGCCGACAGGCAGCCGAGGAACCCGACGAGGAGCCACGGCGAGTTCCACACCTCGAACTCCGGCGTCCGCGTCGCTCGCCGGCCCTCGAGCCGAACATCGTCGGGGAACGATGCGACCGTCTCCGAGGACACGTACACCCCGCCCGTCGCCCGCGCGAGCTCCATGAGGACCGCCGGCCGCAGCCGCGTCTCCGCGTCCTCGAGGCTGAACGGCTCGACGGTGAGTTCCCCGCGCGCCCGGCCGACCTCCTCCCCGCCGCGGACCGCGACTGCCTCGTAGACGTACTCGCCGGCCGGGAGCGGGCCCGCCTCGCCGCGGTACGTGTCGCCCTCAGGCGCGAGGGCGACGGACGCGATCGGCGCCGCCTCGGGGCCGCTCGCGAGCGTGAGCGTCACGGCGGCGTCCGTCGTCGGCCTGAGCTCGTTGGTCACGACCTGCGCCGTGAACGAGATCGGCTCGCCCGCGGCAACGACGTCGCGCTCGGTGAAGACGCTGAGCGGGGCGATGTCGCCCCGCGCGGTGAGCCAGCGGACGGCGCCCGCGACAAGGCGGCCGTAGGCGTCGGTGTCGGCCGGCCCCGCCATCTTCCACCGCCAGACGGCCTCGGCCGCGACGAGCATGGCGTGACCCGCCCCCACACGGCGGACCGCGACCAGCGGCGCGCGGCCCCCGTCCGGCGCGACCACCTCGGCGAGCACGGTCGCGTCCCCGCGGACCGACGACGCCGGCCGCGCGTCCGCCCACACCGGCGGGAGCGAGCGCCACGTCGAGGCGTTCGCGAACCGGTCCGCGACGACGCGCATCGTCGGCGACGCCTCGCCCGCCTCCGTGAGCGCCGCGCGCAGCTCGGCGGGCGCGGCGCCCCCGGGCCGTCCCTCGACCGGCAGGACGGAGACAAGCTCGGGGGACGGCGTCGCGGACGACCGCGGCAGCCCGATGACCAGAAGCCCGCCGCCCCGCTCCCGCACGAACGCCGCGAGCCACTCCGCGGGGACCAGTGGACTCGACCAGTCGGGCTCGACGAGCGCGACGAGGTCGTACGCGAGGAGCTCCTCGCGCGTCCTCGGCAGCGTCGCGTCGGACGCCGCCCGACCGGTCCGAGCGACCGCCGTGACCTCGACGTTCCGGTCCGCCTCGAGCTCCCGCCGCAGGAACGCGTAGTCCCACGAAGGCCGCGCGCCGGCGACGAGCGCCTTGATCTTGCCCGTGAGCGTCGTCGTGACGACCACGCGCGCGTTGTTCGCCGTCGTGAGCTCGCCCGGCGCCGCGGGCACGGAGACGTCGTAGCGGTGGACGCCCGGCGCCCCGGGGGTCACGCGGAGCGTCACCACGGACTCCTCGCCGGTCCCGCGCACCTCGACGGGCCGCGCGTCGAGCGTCACGCCGTCCTCCGAGACGCTCACGACCGTGCTTGCGTCGCCGAACCCGTGCGCGCTCAGGCGGACCTCCACGGGCAGCGGCTCGCCGACGTACGAGATCCTGTTGGTCACCGCGTCCCGGATCGCGATGTCGGCCTTGGGCTCCCGGCTCCCGACGCCGAGCGTGAACACCGGGACGCCGAGCGCGGCGGCGGCGTCCGCCGGGCTCACCCCGCGGTTGTTCGCCCCGTCGGACGCGAGCACGACGGCCGCGAGGTTCTCGCCGGCGAGCTCGTCTCGCACGGCGGAGAGCGCGCCGCCCATGTCGGTCACTCCGCCGTCCGGCGCCGGGGCCGCCCGCACGGAGGTCCCGGACACCTCGAGCTCCTCCACGGTTCCGGAGAACGCGTACGCCCTCACGACCGCGTCGTGCGCCAGCCTCGGCAGGACGATGCCGTTGAGCGCCGCCAGCGCCTCCTCGCTCCGCGCCGCGCCGCCCGGGCCGTCGGCGATGCCCATGCTGCGCGACGCGTCGACGAGGACGGCGACGACCGGCGGCTCGCTGAGCGTGCGCGTGAAGGCGAGGACCGGCTCAATGAGCGCGAGGACGAGGAGCGCGAGCGCCGTCGCGCGGAGCGCCGCGAGCGTCGCGCGGAGCCGCGGCCCGACGGTACGCGGCACGCGCCGATACGACCACACCGCGGCGGCGACGGCGACGACGAGGACGGGCCAGAAGACCCATCCGTGATGCGCGTTCACGAGGAGTCTCACGAGGCGCGTTCCTTCAGGCCCACGGGCCGCACGCGGACGCGCCACCCGACGCCGTCACGCTCGACGACGAACGAGAGCGCGGCGCCGGGCGCGAGGACGGCCTCGACCGGCGCGACGCCGCGCGCGCGGCCGCCGTCGGGGAACACGGCGGGGGCGAACTTGACGACGAGCCGCGGAAGCTCGCCGTCGGCGGCGATCCGGTACTCCGCGCGCGAGCCGTCGTCCGCCACCTCGTAGAAGACCGTCGCGGTCCCCCCGCCGAGGCGGACGGGCGCGTGGACCCACGACAGCGCTCGCGGAAGCGCGGGGCGCAGCTCGACCGCGCCGGAGAGGAGATTCGGCAGGACGCCGAGGTAGTCCTGGTAGAAGTTCCTCAGGAACTCGGCGAGGCTCCACGCCTGGGAGACCGCGCCGGCGACGTTCTCCCCGCGCTCGGGCGCCTCACCGTTCCGGAGCTCCGGCAGCGTGCCGGCCGCGCCTTCCGTGAACAGAAGCTCGGTGAGAACCGCCGTCTGCCTCCACGCCTCCTCGACCCTGCCGTGCCTGACGAACGCGCTCACGACCGGCCCGGTGAGCCACACCCACACGTCGCCGTTGTGGTACGCCTCGTCGAAGTGATACCGGTCCATGTCGAGATGGCGCGGGTGGAAGTCCGGGTCGTCGGGCGCGAGCGAGACCACGCCGTGCGGGCGAACGCACGTGCGCGCGACGAACTCCACGACGCGCGCCTCTCGCTCGTGGGGCAGGAGCTCCGACCACGGCGCCGTCGCCGCGAAGATCTGGTTCGGGCGCGCCTTGCCGTCCGGCGTGCCGTCCGGGTTCAGGTGATCGTGCAGCGCCCCGCGCGCTTCGTCCCAGTAGAGCCGGACGAACGCCTCCCGCACGGCGGCGGCGCGCTCGCGCCACCGCCTCGCCTGATCCGCCTCGCCGGCCGCCTCCGCGATGCCGGCGCCCGACTCGAGCGCCGCGTGCCAGAGCGCCTGGACGTCGACCGCGCGATCGCCGCGCGGCGAGCGCGGATGCTGCTCTCCGCCGGCGTCCATCCAGGTCTCGGCCTCGCCGTGGACGACGAGGCCGCTTTCGTCCGTCCGCTTCGCGATCGTCCCCTCGATGGCGAGCCTCGCGGTCGGCAGGAAGCGCGCCGCGAACGCCGTGTCGCCTGTGTACCTCAGGTACTCGTACGCCCCGCGCAGGAACCACAGCGTCCCGTCGGCGGTGTTGTAGTAGATCTGCCCGGGCATCGCGAGGTTGGGGATGCGCCCGTAGAACGGGCTCTTCGGGTCCCTGTGCTGAAGGGACGCGAAGGTCTCGAGGATCTCGCGCGCCGTGTCGAACTCGCCGCGGACGAGGCACGCGCCGGGCAGCGCGACGAACGTGTCCCTCCCCCAGTAGTTCGGGAACCAGTGCAGCCCGGCGAAGATGCCCCGGCCCATCTGGTTCATGACGAGGGCGTCCACGGACGCCGCCGCCCACAGGAGGGCGTGCCGGTAGTCGCTGTCCCTCATGGTGACGCCGAGACGCTCCATGAGGCCGGTGACCCGGCGCATCTTGACGTCGTAGAGCGTGAACTCCTCGTCGAGCGCGCGGAGCGCAAGCCGCGTCGCCTCCTCGATCGTGTTCCCCACCGCGGCGGCGAAGGTCACGTTCGCCGTGAACTGCTCCTCGCCCTCGAAGACGAACTCGATGCGGCCCGGCACGAACGGGCACGCGTCGCCCATGGTGCGGCGCGCCGCGTCGGTCGTGTACGTGGCGTGCCGGTACCCCGGGTCGGGCACGAACTCCGCCTGCCGGTCGCACGCGAGCGCGAACCACACGGGGTAGTCCGCGGCCGCGGTCCGCTCGCGGTGGTCGCGCCGCCGCACGGCGAGGACGCGGCGGGCCTGGTCCCACCGGGTCTCGTAGTCGGGCTTGACCTCCTCCCAGATGCTGCGGATGTCGATGCGCGGGATGAACGCCGCGCGACCGCGGAACCCGGAGCTGAAGCTCAGGATGAGCGCGTTGACCGAGTCGGCGAGGAAGACGGTCTCCGCCGTGCGCTCAACGAGGTACTCGCGCGTCATGCTCTGGGGAAGCACGCACGCGCTCTTGGTCCCCCACGCGGACAGGGGGACCCCGCCGAGAAGGAGGTCCCACCCCTCGAGGAACTTGTGCAGCTCGACGATGAGCCCGGCGTAGCTTCGCGTGTTCGCCGTGCCCGTCTCGCCGGCGAAGTACGCCCGCTCCTTGTTCGTGAGGACGTACTCGCGCGACTCGCGCGGCCCCACGACGATCTGGAGACCGTGGCGCTTGCCCGTCACCGGCAGCCGCTTCGCCGGACCGGCCGATCCGGCGGGCGCGGGCCTGCCCTTGTGCAACTTCTCTGCCATACGCCCCCGGGGCCGCCCGCGGCCGCGCTGCGGCGGCGAAGCGGCCTGCGGCTGCCAACGACGTTCACACGCGCGAGGCGGGCGATCGCGCCCCGCGGCAACGCCGGCGACTCACTTCACGGTGATCACGGAGTTCTTCCCGCCGTACGGGTCGGGCGACGTCTCGGGGTTCCCCGCGTCGTGCTCCCACCGCGCCCCACCGTCGATGACGAACTTGTACTCGTACCGGCCGGGCGCGAGCGGCACGGTCACGGTCCACACGCCGTCCCCGTCCTCGTCGCTCATCGGCTCGGCCGACGTGCTCCACCCGTTGAAGTCGCCCGCGAGGTGGACGCTCGTCGCGGAGGGGGCGGAGTGGCTGAACGTGGGCGCCTCGCTTGCGGCCGCCGCGGCGCCCTCGCCGCCCGCCGCCGCCACGTGCGCCGCGACCGCGGCGTCGTGCGCCGCCCTCGCCGACGCCAGGATGGGCACGGTCAGGAACGCCGGCTCCTTCTCGCCGAGCAGCCGGTACACGTTGCCGAGCGTGCCGCGGAAGACCTGGTCGAACGCGGCCTCGTTCGGAGAGGTCTGGTCGCTGCCGTACCACCAGAACCAGTCGCTCCCCTCGGCGGCGAGGATCTCACCGTACGCCTGCGCGGCCCTGATGCCGCCCGACGCCATGGCCGCGGCCACCGCTCCGCGCGTCTTCGCGAGGTACTCCCACGCCGCGTTCTCCTCGGGCTCTCCGATCCACGTCGTGAGGTCGGCGCTGATCCACGAACCGGCCCAGAGCGTCTGGATGGTCGAGGTCGGCGGGTGCGCGGCGAGGTGCTCGCTCACGGTGACGGTCCTGATCCAGTCCGCGCGGCTCATCTGGCCGTACCACGATCTGAAGAACTCCTTCCCGTCGCGGCGGAACCACTCCCACGCGTTCTCGCCGTCGAGGATGATGGGCACGACGGAGTTCGGCGCGTCCGCGCCCAGCTTCGTCCCGATCGAGTGGAGACTGCGGATCATCGCGTTCGCCGCCTCGACGCCGTCCATGCGCGAGTAGTTGAAGCCGAGGTCGTCGGAGAGCCTCGAGTCGCGGAAGATCATCGCGACCTTCTTCGCGCCGTCCCGCGCCCAGTGCATCGAGTAGCGCTGGTTCGGCGAGAGCGCCGTCCCCAACGACCGCTCGAGCACCTTGTCGTCGGAGGCCATCCACGCGAACCCGGCGTCGGCGACCATGCCGACGATCTCCTGCGCCACGGCGCCCTCCGCCGGCCACATCCCGGCCGGCTCGCGCTCGAAGAGCGTCTCGTACAGCCCCGCCGCCATCGCGATCTGCTGCCGCGCGTCCTCGGGGTAGCGGAACGGGACCGCGGGAAGCGCGATGCCGGGCGACGCCTTCCGCGCGAGGTCCGTGTCGCACAGGAGCGGGAGGATCGGGTGGTAGTACGGGGTCGTCGTGACCTCGATGCGACCCTCGTCCTGGAGCCTCCTGTGGATCGCGATGACGTTCCGCATGATCGCGATCTGCGTCTCGACGATCTCCTTCTTGTCCGCCTCCGTGTAGCCGCGCGCCTTCGCGATGAGGTGCTTCACCGTCGCGACCGCGCCGTCGGGGAGCGTGACGTCCTTCTCCTGGAAGTCAGGGTCGAACCACGCGAGGTTGAACCACGCCTGCAGGTCGCGGAAGTCCTGCGCGCTGAATGAGGCCGCCGTCTTCGCGAGGAGCTCACGGCTGTCGCCGAGCTTCCGGTCCTTGAGCTCCCTGTAGCGCGGCCAGACGTGGATCATGTTGTCCCAGTGCGCGTTGAAGAAGCTCGAGAGCAGGAGGACCTTATCGTCGTCCGTGAGCTCGGCGGCGTCCTTGAGCGTCATCCTGAGGTAGCGGTCGGTGGCGCCGCCGCGATCGTAGGCGTCGACCACGTCCGTGAGCTGGGTGATGAGCACGGGCGTCAGGTTCACCGTGAACCGAATGGCCGGGAACTCGTCGAGGATCGCGACCATGTCGTAGTAGTCCTTGATCGCGTGCAGGCGCACCCACGGCTCGAGGTACTCGCCGGTGTCGAGGTCCTTGAGGTACTTCGGCTGGTGCTGGTGCCAGACGATGGCGACGTTGATGGGATGCTCAAGCGGCGGGTGTGAGTCCACGATGGGCTCGTGCACGACGGGCTTCCCCGCGTCGAGTGCGCCGAGCACGACCCCGCCGTCCTCGGTGAT
The DNA here is from genome assembly GCA_016867725.1 of Candidatus Effluviviaceae Genus I sp. NCBI lineage: Bacteria > Candidatus Effluviviacota > Candidatus Effluviviaceae > Candidatus Effluviviaceae Genus I sp. The sequence goes on along the minus strand of VGIX01000054.1, from coordinate 1,734 downwards.
CGAGAGGACGCTGTTGTACCCGCCATGGCCGTCGTCGGTCCGCTCGGGGTTCTCCGGGTCCGGCTCCCACCGCTCGCCGCCGTTCAGCACGAACTTGTACTGGTAGGTGCGTCCGCGGTCGAGGTCGATCACTGCCTCCCACACGCCGTCGCCGTCGGGGTCGGCCATCGGGATGCCGCCCGGGTCCCAGCCGTTGAACTCGCCGGCGAGGTGCACCGAGCGCGCCCCCGGCGCGCTGAACGTGAAGGCGAACCCGCCCTCGACCGGCACGGGAGTTAGGGCGGCGAAGGACTGCGCCGCTGCTAGAAGGAGAGCGGCGGCCACCGCCGCCGCGCAGGCGACCCGCTTCATGATGTCCCTCCGTTCGATACGCGCTACTCGATCTCCAGCGCAGGCAGCACCGCGTACTTCCCCGCGTCGAGGTCGTACGCGCCGAGGATCTGCGCCTGCGTTCGCTGCCCACGGCCGAACATCCACAGCATCTTCTTCCGTGGGGGCACGATGATGTCGTACACGTTGGGGTTGATCGCGAGGTCGTGCCCGCCGCCGCCGCGCCACTCCTCGGCCTTCGCCTTGACCTCGCGGAAGTCGCCGAGCCCGCCCGCGCCGTAGTCGTCCTGGAGCCCGGCCGCAGGCGTGAACCGCCAGTCGGACGCCGCACCGTCGATCCGAGCGATGGGCACCGAGATCGCGATGACGCCCTTGGCGATGTCGGTCCTCGCGGTCGCTCCGATCTCCACGCGCTCGGCGTTCCTGTCGATGACCTCGACCGTCTCCCCCGCGGCGAAGACCTGGTACTCCGACGGCCGCTCGAGCAGGACGTTCGCGTTGCGACGAAGCTCCCTGTCGCCGCCCTCCTCCGTGTCGATGGCGACCGCGACCATCGTGAGCCTGTTCCCGACGCCCCACGGGTCCACGAGCTTCCGCATCCGGAACACGAAGACGAGGTCGCCGTTCGTCTTCTCGATCGAGAACGAGAGGATGTCCGCCTGACCGCCCTCCCCGAACGCCGGGTTCGTGGGATACGTGTAGTCCCCGTCCCCCGTGTCGTCGCCCGCCGGGTCGGTCCACGACGCCAGCACCGCGGCCGAAGCGCCCGAAACGGCAACCGTCGCGATCAGGCACGAGAGGATGAGCGAGCGCCACATCATGCGAGCACCTCCGTTGGGGAGCCGTCTGCGGGGAGCGGGCGGGCGCGATGCCCGCTCGCCCCGCGGCCGGCCCCTGATCTACCGCCCCTCGGCGAGCAGCTTGTCGATCTCCGCCACCGCCGCGTCGAGCGCGGCCTTCACCGTCTTCGTGCCGTCGAGCGCCGCCTGCATCTCGGGGTTTGCGAGGTTCTCCATCTCGGGGTAGAACGGCGTCTGCGGACGCGCGACGGCGGTCCTCATCTGCTCGACGAACACTGCCAAATAGGGATGTTCGTCCGCCGTGATCGCGTCGGCGGCCTTGACGTTGACCGGGATCTGCCCCAGCCGCATCGCCCACATGCGCTGCATCTCCTCGCTCGCGACGAACATCAGGAACTCGCTCGCCAGCTTCGGGTGCTTCGTGCTCGCGAAGGCGACGAGGTTGTTCCCCCCGACGTTCGTGTGCGACCCCGCAGGTCCTGCCGGGATGAGCCCGACGCCGAAGTCGATGCCGGTCCGCTTCAGGCTTTCCGCGGCCCACGGCCCGTTCAGGATCATCGCGTACTTCCCGCTCTGGAAGCCCTGGTCGTGGACGATGCCGCCG
>VGIX01000053.1 GCA_016867725.1 Candidatus Effluviviaceae Genus I sp. | reverse complement strand
TCGTCACCGGCGGCGCAGGGTTCATCGGAAGCAACTTCGTGCGAATCTACCTCGCACGGCGCCCGGATTGCCACATCATTAACATCGACAAGCTCACCTACGCGGGGAACCTCGAGAACCTGAGAGACGTCGAGGGCGAGTCGCGCTACCGGTTCGTGCGCGGCGACATCTGCGACCGGGCGGCGGTGGACGCCGTCATGCCGGGCGTGGACGCGGTCGTGAACTTCGCCGCCGAGACGCACGTGGACCGCTCGATCGGCGACCCGTCCGGGTTCCTGCGCACGGACGTGTTCGGCGTCCACGTGCTGCTCGAGTCGGCGCGCGCGCACGGCGTCGGCCGGTTCGTGCAGATCAGCACCGACGAGGTGTACGGCCCGGCGCCGGGCGAGGCCTTCCGCGAGGACGCGCCGCTCGCGCCGCGGAACCCCTACTCCGCGAGCAAGGCGGGCGGCGAGCTCCTCGCACGCTCCTACTTCACGACCTACGGCTTTCCGGTCGTCGTGACGCGCGGCGCGAACACGGTCGGACCGAACCAGTACCCCGAGAAGGTCCTCCCGCTCTTCACGACGAACGCCATCGAGGATCAGCCGCTTCCGCTCTACGGCGACGGGCTGCAGGAGCGCGACTACACGCACGTCGCCGACCACTGCGACGGCGTCGCGCTCGCGCTCGAAGAGGGCGAGCCGGGCGGCGTGTACAACGTCGGCGCGGGCAACCACATGCGGAACGTCGATCTCGCGCGCCTGATCCTCGCGGAGCTGGGCAAGCCCGACAGCCTCATCCGGCACGTCCGCGACCGCGAGGGGCACGACCCACGCTACGCCATCGACTCGTCGCGGATCCGCGCGCTCGGCTGGAAGCCGCGCTACGACGCGAGGGCGGCGGTCCTCGACGCGGTCCGCTGGTACGCGGCGCACCCGGAGTGGTGGAGGCGGATCAAGTCGGGCGAGTTCAGGGAGTACTACGAGCGGCAGTACCGCGAGCGGCTGCGCGACGCGGGGACGTAGAGCGGACGGGCCCGGCGCGGTTCCGCCGCGCCCCGGCGCCCGGCCTATCCCCGCTCGTACCACGCCGTCCCGACGAGGACGGCGATGCAGAACCCCACGACGACCGCCAGGAAGAGCAAGAACGCCGCGACCCCCCACAGGCGCACGGCGATCGGGAAGAGCAGCATGAACGTCCCGAGCGCCACCATCATCCGCCCGACGAACCTGCCGAGCCGCGTCGGGTCGGCCACGGTCTCCTTCGTGTAGCCGGCCACGAGCCCGAGGTACGTCCCCTTCAGGAACACCCTCGCCAAGATGAAGAGCAAGATCCCGACGGGGACCGTCACGACCGCCGAGGTCGCGGCGGCCTCCCTCGCCGGATACGGGAGCTCCGCGCCGTGCAGGCCGGGGATGCGGAGCAGGAGCAGCGAGACGAGCAGCGCGTCGGATGCCACGGGGCGCCTCCACGGGAACCGTCCAGAGCGGCCTTGAATCGTCGGGCGTCATGGTACATCATGGTGGGCCAACTGACAACGGGCGCAGCGATCCGCCGGAGGGGACCACCGTGGCCGCGAGCAGAGACGAGGTGCTCAGGACGGTCGACGACCGCAGGATCCGCTTCATCCGCCTTCTCTTCACGGACATCGTCGGGTTCCCGAAGTGCGTGACCATCACGCGCGGCGAGCTCGAGGACGCGCTCGACAACGGGAAGGGCTTCGACGGCTCGTCCATCGAGGGGTTCACGAGGATCCACGAGAGCGACATGATCGCCAAGCCGGACCCCACGACGTTCAAGGTCCTCCCCTGGACGGACGGCGGCGATGAGGCGCTCATGTTCTGCGACGTCCTCGAGCCGGACGGCAGGCCCTACCCCGGCGACCCGCGCTTCGTCCTCAAGCGGGTGCTCGAGAAGGTGGCGCAGCGCGGCTGGACGCTCTACGTGGGCCCCGAGCTCGAGTACTTCTACTTCCGCTCGCCGGCCTGTCCCGAGGTGCTCGACCGCGCGGGGTACTTCGACCTCACGCCCCCGGACCTCGGCGAGGCGATCCGCAAGAAGACCATCGTCGCGCTCGACTCGCTCGGCATCCAGGTCGAGTACTCGCACCACGAGGGCGCGCCGAGCCAGCACGAGATCGACCTGAAGTACGCCGACGCCCTCACGATGGCCGACCACACGATGCTCTACAAGCTCGTCGTGAAGGAGGTCGCGCGGAAGGAGGGCGCCTACGCGACGTTCATGCCGAAGCCGATCTACGGCCAGAACGGAAGCGGCATGCACGCGCACCAGTCGCTGTTCGAGAACGGGGAGAACCTCTTCCACGACGCCGCCGACGCGAGGCACCTCTCGGCGCTCGCGCGTTCGTACATCGAGGGACTGCTGCGTCACGCGCGCGAGATCACGCTCGTGACGAACCAGTGGGTGAACTCGTACAAGCGGCTCGTGCCGGGCTACGAGGCGCCTGTGTACGTCTGCTGGGCGCAGATGAACCGATCGACGCTCGTGCGCGTGCCGCGCTACCGCCCGGGCCACGATCTCTCGACGCGCGTCGAGTACCGGAGCCCGGACCCGGCGTGCAATCCGTACCTCGCGTTCGCCGTCATGCTCGCCGCGGGGCTGCGCGGCATCGACCAGAAGCTCGAGCTCCGCGAGCCGAACGAGGCGGACATCTACGAGATGGACGGAGACGAGCGGGCGCGCCTCGGCATCTCGATGCTCCCAGGGAGCCTCGGCGAGGCGGTCATCGAGGCGGAGAACGGCAGCCTCCTCCGCGAGACCCTCGGAGACGAGACCTTCGAGAAGCTCCTCAGGAACAAGCGCGCCGTCTGGGACGGCTACCGGGCCATCCTCACGGCCCACGAGCTCGAGCACGACCTGCCCGTCCTGTAGGGCGACGACCGGCGCGCCCCCAGAGGCGGGCGCGAGGAGGGAACACGTGGACCTCGGCCTGAAGGGCAGGAAAGCAGTCGTGACGGCCTCCTCGCAAGGCATCGGGAAGGCGTGCGCGCTGGAGCTCGCGCGCGAGGGCGCCGATGTGCTTCTGTGCGCGCGGGGCCGCGAGGCCCTCGAGGCGGCGCGCGAGGAGGTCGCGAAGGCGGGCGGCGGGCGCGCGGTGGCCGTGCAGGCCGACCTCAGCGACCCGGCGGGCGTCGAGGCGGTCGTGGCCGCCGCCGTCCGCGAGTTCGGCGCGGTGCACGCGCTCGTCACGAACGCGGGCGGGCCGCCGTCCGGCCGGTTCGAGGACTTCGACGACGCGGCGTGGGAGAAGGCCGTCGCGCTCAACCTCATGAGCGTCGTGCGCCTGAACCGCGCGGTCGTCCCGGTCATGCGGCGTGCCGGCGGCGGGAGCATCGTGAACCTCGCGTCCATCTCCGTGAAGGAGCCCATCCGCGGGCTCGTGCTCTCGAACGCGGTGCGCGCGGCGGTCGCGGGGCTCTCGAAGACGCTCGCCACCGAGCTCGGCCCCGACCGCATCCGCGTCAACGTGGTCTGCCCGGGCTACACGGCGACGGACCGCATGAAGGAGCTCATGTCGGCCCGCGCGAAGCGCGAGGGAAAGCCGTACGAGGAGATCGCGCGGTCGTTCCAGGAGTCGGTGCCGCTCGGGCGGTTCGCCGACCCCGCGGACATCGCGAGGATGGTCGCGTTCCTCGCCTCGGACGCGGCGGCGTACGTGACGGGCGTGACGGTGCAGGTGGACGGCGGCGCGGTGAAGGGACTCCTGTAGCGGGAAGGCGCGAGGAGGAGCGATGCGGGTTCTTCTCTCCGGGAACGAGGCCGTCGCGAGGGGCTGCTACGAGCACGGCGTGAAGGTCGCGACGGCGTACCCGGGCACGCCGAGCACGGAGATCCTCGAGAACGTCGTCAGGTACAAGGACGACATCTACTGCGAGTGGTCGCCCAACGAGAAGGTGGCCTTCGAGGTCGCCATCGGCGCCTCGTTCGGCGGCGTCCGCACGATCACCGCGATGAAGCACGTGGGCCTCAACGTCGCGGCCGACCCGCTCATGACCTCGACGCTCGTCGGAGGCGACGGCGGGTTCGTCATCGTCTCGGCCGACGATCCAGGCATGCACTCCTCGCAGAACGAGCAGGACAACCGCTACTACGCGAAGTTCGCGAAGATCCCGCTCGTCGAGCCATCCGACTCCCAGGAGGTGAAGGACCACCTCGGGACCGCGTTCGAGATCTCGGAGCGGTTCGGCACGCCGGTGCTCTTCCGCATGTCCACGCGCCTCTCGCACGCCAAGACCCCGGTCACGCTCGGCGAGCGCGTCGAGGTCCCGCGGAAGGAGTACGCGAAGGACACCTCGCGGAGGGTCGTCATCCCGGCGCACGCGCGCAGGCTCCACGTGAAGGTCGAGGAGCGCCTCTGCCGCCTCGCGGAGTATGCCGAGACGACGCCCTTGAACCGCGTCGAGGAGGGCGAGGCGAAGGTCGGCGTCATCTCGAGCGGCATCGCGTACCAGTACGCCCGCGACGCGTTCCCCGACGCCACGTTCCTCAAGCTGGGGATGAGCTACCCCTTCCCCATCGAGCTCGTGAGGCGCTTCGCCGCGCGGTTCGACCGCGTCTTCGTCGTCGAGGAGAACGAGCCGTTCATCGAGGACGCGATGCGCGTGGCGGGCATCACGAACGTCGTGGGCAAGGAGAAGGTGCCACTCTGCGGCGAGCTCAACCAGGGCATCGTGAGGAGCGCGCTCGTCGGCGCCGGCGCGAAGGTCACGCCCGAGGCCGTGCCGCCGCGGCCGCCCGTGCTCTGCCCGGGCTGCCCGCACCGCACGACGTTCTTCACGCTCAACCGCCTGCGCATCGGCGCGACCTCGGACATCGGCTGCTACACGCTCGGCGTGATGCCGCCGCTGGAGGGGCTCGACACCTGCCTGTGCATGGGCGCCTCGATCGGCAACGCGCTCGGCCTCGAGAAGGCGATCGGGCGGGACTTCGCGAAGAAGATGGTCGCGGTGCTCGGCGACTCGACCTTCGTCCACTCGGGCATGACCGGGCTCGCCGACGTCGCGTACAACCGCGGCGCGACGACCGTGATCGTCCTCGACAACTCGACGACGGCGATGACCGGCCACCAGGACCACCCCGGCACCGGCACGACGCTCATGGGCGAGCCGACGGTGAAGCTCGACCTCATCGCGCTCGCGAAGAGCATGGGCGTCAGGCACGCGCGGCGCGTGAACGCCTACGACGTGGCCGCCGTGCGGCAGGCCGTCCGCGAGGCGGTCGACAGCCCCGAGCCCTCGTTCCTCGTCGTGGAGGGCACGTGCGTCCTCCTCGAGCGCGAACGCTGGGGCCCGGCGCTCGTCGTCGACCACGACGAGTGCGTGGCGTGCGGCCTGTGCCGCAGGCTGGGCTGCCCCGCGCTCTCGAAGGGCGAGGACGGGAAGACGACGATCAACCCCATCTTCTGCGTCGGCTCGCTGTGCTCGGTGTGCGCGCAGGTGTGCCCGAAGAAGTGCATCGCCCCGCCGGACGCGGCGAGGTCGTGAGCGAGGAGAACGCGATGGCCGACAGAGTGACCAACGTCTTCATCGCCGGCGTCGGAGGGCAGGGCATCCTCCTCGCGAGCGAGATCCTGTCCGCGGCCGCCCTCGCTCGCGGCCTCGACGTCAAGAAGAGCGAGGTCCATGGGATGGCGCAGCGCGGCGGCTCGGTGGTGAGCCACGTGCGGTTCGGCGCGAGGGTCCACTCCCCCGTCATCGCCGAGGGGGAGGCCGACGTCCTCGTCGCGTTCGAGAAGATGGAAGCGCTCCGCTGGATCCACGTTCTGAAGCCCCGCGGCCGCGTCGTCGTCAACGCGCAGGAGATCATCCCGAGCGGACTCGACGAGTACCCGAAGGGCCTGGACGCGAAGATCCGCGGGCGCGCGCCCGACGCCGTGTTCGTGGACGCGCTCGCGCTCGCGAAGGAGGCCGGGAACGTCCGCGCCGTCAACACGGTCATGCTCGGGGCGTTCGCGGCGTTCCTCGACTTCTCGGACGACGAGTGGAAGCGCGCCATCCAGGCGAGCGTCCCGAGGAAGACGGTCGAGATGAACCTCGCCGGCTTCGCGCTGGGCAGGAAGGCCGCGGCCGGCCGATGAGCCCGGCGGCGGCATCGGCGCCGGAGGCGGGGCGCGCGCGGCGCATCCTCGCGGCGCTCAGGAAGGCCTACCCGGACGCGCGCGTTCCGCTCAACTACCGTTCCCCGATCGAGCTCCTCGTCGGCACCGTCCTCGCGGCGCAGTGCACCGACAGGAAGGTCAACGAGATCACGCCGGGGCTCTTTGCGAAGTACCCGTCCATTGAGGCGCTGGCCGCCGCGCGAGCGCCCGACCTCGAGCGCATCGTCCGGCCGACCGGGTTCTACCGGAACAAGGCGCGCGCCCTCAAGGAGAGCGCGCAGGACATCGTCGCGAACCACGGCGGCGAGGTGCCTTCGACGATGGAGGAACTCACGGCGCTCCGCGGCGTCGGCAGGAAGACCGCGGGCGTCGTCCTCGGCTACGCGTTCGGCAAGCCCGCGATCGTCGTGGACACGCACTTCATCAGGCTGGCCCGGAGGATGCGCCTCACCAAGGAGTTCGATCCGGAGAGGATCGAGCGGGACGTCGCGGCGCTCCTGCCGAGAGGCGGGTGGACCGCCTTCTCGCTGCTCATGACGTGGCACGGTCGCGCGACGTGCGCGGCGAGGAAGCCGGCGTGCGACCGGTGCGCGGTGGCCGCGCTCTGCCCGGCGCGCGCGACGGCGGGCGCGATCGCGTGGAGGGTGAAGAGCCCGAAGGCGCCGAGGCGCCCGGGGAAAGAGAAGGGCCCCGGCCGAAGCGGCCGCGGCCCCCATGCGCGTGACTGAACGCCTCAGTCCTCGATGTTGATCGCTTCGACGGGGCAGCTGTCCGCCGCCTCCTCCGCCGACTCCTCGTCGTCCTCCGCGATGTCGCCGGGCTTGGCGCGCGCCACCTCGCCGTCCATCTCGAACACGCCGGGACAGATCTCAGCGCACAGCCCGCACCCCGTACAGGTGTCCTCGTCGACCCATGCCCTCATGCGAGACCTCCTGGTGTCCGGTCGCCTGCTCCGGGGCCGGAATCTATCTCCGGCCCGTCCGCTTGGCAAGCGTTTCGTGAGGCTGCAGCGCGTCGGGGCGCCTAAGGCCTTGAACTCGCCCGCCGGGTCGTCTATGATGGCCCGGCCGTCCGCTGCTTTGATGGCGCGAATCAGGGATTGCCGAACGAGAGCCGGCCGCCGGAAGGGGCGGCGCGGCCAGCCGAAGGAGGTCCGATGGCCGGTGGGATGACCGACCGGGAGCGCGTGGGTCTCGCGCTCAAGACCGAGAAGGACGGCGGGGCGTTCTACGCGCAGGCGTCCGCGCGCACGAGCCACAAGCTCGCCAGAGCCGCCTTCGAGGTCCTCGCGAAGGAAGAGGAGCGACACGTCGGGCTCATCGAGGCGCTCGGGCAGTCGCTCATCGGGAAGGGCGGCCCCGTCGCCGTCGACTCCCCCACCAAGGGAGCGCTCGCGAAGGGCATCAAGACCATCTACGAGTGCGCGATGGCCGAGAAGCCATCGGGAGACCTCGACGCGGCGAAGTCGTACGAGAAGGCCATCGAGCTCGAGAAGCGGGTCTCGGCCCTCTACTTCGAGTACGCCCGGGAGTGCGAGAGCGATGAGGCGAGGCGCCTGTTCAACGTCCTCTACCGCGAGGAGCAGGACCACCTCACGCTCCTCGAGGACATGCTGATGTACCTCACGAAGCCCGACCAGTGGTTCATCGACAAAGACTACGTCATGCTCGACGGCGGATGACTGAAAGAGACGCGCTCCTGACGGGCGCGTTCCATCCCGCGCTCGAAGATGCCCTGCTCTCTGGCCTCGCGGAGCACGCCCGGCGCGAGCCGGGCGCGCCCGCGCTTGTCGTCGTCCCGACCAACCTGCTCGGGCTCCGGCTGTCGCGGCGCCTCGCGGAGCGGATCGCGGCCGCGGCCCCTGCCGCGCGCGACGAGGCGGGCTCGACCGCCCCGACCGCCGGCCACGCCAACGTCCGCTTCATGACGCTCAAAGACCTCGCGGCGCGACACGCTCCAACGCCGCTGCCGGGCGGCCGTGCGCTCCTCCCAGACGGCGGCGACGAGGTCGTGCTCCGGCGCGTGCTGGACGGGGGCGGCGCGGCGGGCGGCTACTTCGAACCCATCGCCGACCGGCCCGGCTTCGCGCGGGCGCTCCTTTCGACCATCGGAGATCTCAAGGAGGCGTGCTACACCCCCGACGCGCTTGAGTCCGCGGCGGTCCGCGCCGGGCTCGCGCGCCCGCGCCGCCCCAGCAAGCTCGCCGAGGTCGTGCGGGTGTGGCGGCTCTACGAGGCGCTGCTCGAGAAGGAAGGCTGGGCCGACGAGCGTGACATGATGACGGCCGCCGCGGATGCGCTCGCCTCGAAGGGCGCGGGCGGCCGCGCCGCGCCGCTGCCCCCTCTCTTCCTGTACGGCTTCTACGACCTGAACGCGCTCCAGAAGCGACTCGTCGCGGCGTGCTGCGCGGCCACGGAGACGCGCGTCTACGTCCCCTGGGCCGACATCGCCGCCTTCCGCTACGCCCGGCCCACGCTCGAGTGGTTCGAGTCGCTCGGCCTTCCGCGCGAGCACGTCGGTGAGCGCGAGGGGCGAGACGTGCCGCTCCCCGGCGCCGGCGACCCGGGCGGCGCGCGTCCCGGACGAAGCGCCGCCGCAGCCACTCTCCCGATCTCCGCGCCCGGCGAGGCGCGCGAGGCCCGCGAGGACGCGCGGACGCTCCTCGGCGTGCTCGAGGAGCGCGGGCTCTCGTTCCAGGATGCGGGAGTGCTCCTGCGCTCGCAGGGCGACTACTCGGACCTCTTCGCCGAGGAACTCACGCAGGCGGGCGCGCGCCCCTACGTGGAGACACCCTGCCCGCTCGCGCGCACCCCCGCCGGACGGGCCGCGCTCGCGCTCGTGGACGCCGTCGCGAGCGACTTCGGGCGCATCGAGGTCATGGAGTTCCTGGGCGTCGCCGACCTCGCGCGCGAGGGCGCGCCGGACGCGGCCCGCCGGGACCGCGACGACGCTCCACCGGTCAGCGACTGGAACAAGGCGAGCGTGCTCGCGGGCATCGTGAAGGGCGCCGGCGGGTGGGTCGGCGCCCTCGAGTCGCTCGCGGCGAGCATCGAGGCGGCGCCGGCCGACGGGTCGTTCCGCACCGAGCACGGGCACCTCGCCCGGCCCATCGCGTCGCTCATCGCGATTCTGCGCGAGCTCATCCCCCCGCTCGCCGGCCTCGCGCCCGGCCGCGGGCGAACGCAGGCGGCGGAGATCTCCGCGTACGCCGACGCCGTCGAGGCGACGCTCACCCGATTCGCCGCGCGCGAGGGGCTCGACGAGGTGCTCGACACCGTCTCGTCGCTCCGCGCGCTTGCGCCCGTCGCGGGGCCCGTGACGCTGTCGCGGTTCGCCGAGCTCCTTCGCGAGGCGCTCGGCGCGCCGCAGAAGCGCGGCGAGAAGTTCGAGTCCGGCGGGCCGGCCGTGCTCTCGCTCATGTCCG
>VGIX01000052.1 GCA_016867725.1 Candidatus Effluviviaceae Genus I sp. | reverse complement strand
ACCGCTCCGATTCGTAGATGTCGATCATGTGGGGGTATTGCTCGACGTCGAACTCGATCCACGCGCAGCAGTTGTACTCGGCCTGGATGTGGTTGACGACGATCGTCCCGTCGGAGGTCTCGATGAGCACGCCCTCGAGAGGGCACCAGAACGACGTCGCGGCGGCCGCCATCGGAAGGGCCGACAGAGCGAAAGCGAGGGCTGCGAGGAGTGGTCTCATCTGCGCCACCTCCTCCCCTGTCATACGTTGGCCTGTGCTCTCGGGACTGAGCGTAACAGGCCGTCGCGGCGGCCGCAACGTCCGTTGAGCACGGGAGACAGCCCCGTCACCTCACCACCACGCTCTTCGCCGTGAGCTCCTTCCCGCCCGCCTTCAGCCTCACGAAGTACACCCCCGCGGCAGCCTTCTCCCCGCTTGCGGTCGTGCCGTCCCACGACCGCTCCTGCAAGCCGGCCGGAAGCTCCCCGGACATGACCGACGCGACCTGTCTCCCGGCCGCGTCGTACACCGCGAGCTCGACCGACTGCGGCGCGTGGAGATAGAACGCAATGCTCGCGCCCGAACCTGACGGATTCGGTTGGATACGCAGCACGCCGGGGGCAACCACCGCCGCGGAGTCATCTCCCTCATCCACCGCCGACGTGTCGAGCGGCGCCCGCCACACGCTACCGCCCCACAGCCCCGCGAACACGTTCTCCGCGCCGGCAGCGAGCGCCCTGACCGGCGGCCACGGCTTGAGGTCGCCGTGCACGTCGGTCCACGTCGCGCCCAGATCGGTCGTCGCCCAGAGGGCGCCCCACCCTCCGGCGAGTAGCTCCGTCCCGACCGAAGCCAGCGCCCAGATCGTCGTGTCCTGCGGTCCGCACGAGACCCAGCTCGACGTGCCCGCGTTCCACTTGTACACGCCCTTGCCGTCGGTGCCGACGAAGAGCACCCCGCCGTGGGCCGCGAGCGTCCGCATGGTCAGCTGAGGAAGACCTGTGTTCATCGCCGTCCAGGCCGTCTGCCCGTCGGGGAGCTTGTACACCCCGTGCTCCCAGAGCGCCGCGTACAGGACGCCGCCGATGCGCGCGAGGCCCATCACGGTCGCGTTGGGGAGTCCGGTCCCCACCTCGGACCACGAACCGCCGCCGTTGAGCGAGGAGCGCACATGGCCGTCGTTCGAGCCGGCGTAGAGCGTGGTCCCCCAGATGCCCATCGAGAAGATGCCGGTCCCGGTGAGCCCGGTCGGGCTCCACGTCGTCCCCAGGTCGGTGGACTTGAACACGCCGCCCCAGGTGCCCGCGTACACGCCGCTCGCGTCGGCCGCGAGCGCCCAGACCCAGACGTCGTTCAAGCCGCTCGTCCAGCGCGTCCAGGTGTCGCCCTGGTCGCCGGAGTGATAGACGCCGCCGCCTTCGGACCCAGCGTACAGGTGGCCGCCGTCCACCAGCAAAGCGGTGACGGGCGCCGCCGCGATCCCGTTCGTCTTCCAGCTCCACTCCTCGGTCTCCGGGTCGAGCCGGAACAGGCCGCCGCCCCACGTGCCCGCGTAGGGCGACAGGCCGCGCTTCCCCATGACGCGCACGTCCCTGTTCCACAGGCCCGTGTTGAGTTCCTCCCACTGCGCCGCGGACCAGTTCCAGCGCCACGCGCCTCCGCCCATGAGCCCGGCGTAGAGCGTCTGGTCAACCTCGAGCACGACGTCCACGTTGTCGTCCCACAGGCCGCTGTTCATCGCGACCCACTCGCTGTCGTCGCAGTCAAGGTGATAGACGCCGCCCTCGTGCCCCGCGAGGAAGAGCGCGTCCGCGGTGGCGCCGATGGACTGCATTCCGAGCGTCGAGGAGAGGCCGGCCTCCCACTCGACCCACGTCGCCGTCTCGGCGTCGTAGCGGTAGATGTCCTGGTCCAGCCGAGCGTAGAGGGTCGTGCCGCGAAGCGCGAGCGTGCGGACCCACGCGGACGACGCGGGCGGCAGCCCGTCGCTCATGAGCGTCCAGTTCGAGCCGCCGTCGTCCGAGCGCGCCACGCCGAACTGCCCGCCGGCGTAGATGGTCTCGCCGTACTTGCACACCGCAAGGCCGAGGACGATGGGATACCCCTCGCCGGGGATCGCGCCCGTCTGGTACCAGGTCTCACCGTCGTCGTCCGAGCGGTAGACGCCCCCGCCCCACGAGCCGAGGTAGACGGCGGCGGCGCTCGCGGCGAGCGAGGGCACGTAGTAGTTGCAGCAGGGCCAGGTGAGATCAACCGCGCTCCAGGTGTCCCCGCCGTCGGTGGAGCGATAGAGCCCCCCGTTGTCGGTGCCAACCAGGAGGGTGCCGAGCGGGGTCGTGACGATGCTCTGCACAACCGCTCCGTACGGGCCGCCGGTGAACTCCCAGAGGTAGTCGGCCCACGCTCCGGACACAGGGACAAGAACGAGAGCGGACAGGAGAGACGCGAACATCAGCCATCGAGACATGGGAGGCCTCCTTTCGTCGGGCACGGCCGCCGGGGGCAGATCGAGCACCAATGCCCTCGACAAGACACACTCTCGAGTCTAGGATACGCTCGATGACCGGACGCCGTCCATACCGTTCCCGAGGACCCGCGGGACCCGACCCGGACGGGCCCAAGGCCCGCCGCACAGGAGCGCACCCATGAACTGCAGAAGCGCAAGCAGTAGCCGTCGCCGTCTTGCTGTGGCGATGACGCTGTCCATTCTCACCGTCGCCGCCGGCCCCGGCGCAGGCTGAGCCCGCGACTCCTCGCGACGGGTCTGAGCCTCAGGCCATCGCCGAGGCGACCTTCGACGTCGAGCCCACCGTCTGGTTCCAGGGCTTCCTCGCCGACGACGCGACGGGCGACCCCGTGAACGCGACGTACACCATCGTCGCGAGCATCTACAGCCTCGAGAGCGGGGGATCGCTCCTCTGGGGTCCCGAGACGCACTCGAACGTGCCCATCGTCGAGGGGTGGTTCAACATCGAGCTGGGCGCCGTCGAGCCTCCCCTTCCCGACTTCTCCGCGACTACCTGCTACCTGCAGCTCCGGGTGAACGGCGAGCTGCTCACCCCCAGGTCCAAGCTCGCGAGCGTCCCGACCGCCATCCAGGCGGGCGACGACGGCGACTGGTTCATGGACGGCAACGACATCTACCACGAGACGGGCTTCGTCAACATCGGCACGGGACCGCTCGGGGAGTCGCGCGACGACCGCGTGTCCGGCCTCAACGTCCTGGGCACGGCGCAGGTCACCGGGTTCAAGCTGCCGACCGGGGCCGCCGCCGGCCGCGTGCTCACCTCGGATGCGAGCGGCACAGGCACCTGGCAGTCGCTGCCCGGCGGCATCGGCGGTGGCGGAACCTCGGGCTACCTCACGAAGTTCACGGGCGCGGCGACCATCGGGAACTCCGCCGCGTACGAGAGCGGCGGGAACATCGGGATCGGGACGACGACCACCACGGACGCGCACCTGACCGTCGAGACGGCGACGACGCTGCCGGCTCTCGCGCTGAAGAACACGTCCTCCGGGCCCTACTCGAGTGCGCTCCATCTCTCCAGGACCGAGCCGGCCAACTCCGGCGACGAGATGGTCGTCATGACCGCTCCGTCCACCTCGACCTCCGGGACATGGATACACTGCTATCTCCTCACGCCGAGCGGGTTCTACTCGCCCTTCTACGTGGCGACCGACGGGAGCATGTACTCGATGGGGTCGTCGCTCTTCGAGAACGACAGCGAGTACGGGACGATACGCGCGTTCAACTACTACGCGAGCAGCGACGCCAAGGCGATACACGGCTACTTCGCGAGTTCCACGGCCGCCGACGGAGTGGCCGTGTACGGGGATGCGACCGCAAACGACTACTACGGGTTCGGCGGCAAGTTCGCCGGCGGGTACATGGGAGTGCGGGGTGACGTAACGGCCACCGGGTCCGCGAGCTACTACGGTGCCTACGGCGCCGTGACCGGGGGGACCGGGACCTGCTTCGGCGTGTACGGAGTGGCCAGCGGCGGCGATTGGAACGTCGGCGTCTATGGCACCGCCCACGGCGGTGTGAACAACTGGGCCGGCTACTTAGACGGCGACGTCCGCGTGGCGGGGTCGATCAACCCCGTTCTCGCCCGCATGGAGATCGACGACCCGACCGACCCGGCCAACAGCTACCTGCGCCACCCCCTGGTCGCCAGCGACGAGATGAAGACCGTCTACGACGGCACGGTCGTGCTCGACGCCCGCGGCGAGGCCACGGTGCAGATGCCCGACTGGTTCGAGGCCCTGAACGCCGACTTCCGGTACCAGCTGACGGCGGTCGGCGCGCCGGGTCCGAACCTCTTCGTCGCCGACGAGGTGCAGAGCGGCGCCTTCCGGATCGCCGGCGGCGAGCCCGGCATGAAGGTCTGCTGGCAGGTCACGGGAGTGCGCCACGACGCGGTCGCGACCAGGGCCGGGTCCGAGGTGCGCGTTCCGAAGAGCGCCGAGGACCGCGGCCGCTACCTCGACCCGGTCGCGCAGGGCGCGCCGGAGGACCTCCGCATCGGCCGGGTTGACGAGAAGGCGGCGAACTGAGCCGACGGCCCGTCGCTACGGCGCGAACGGGTCGTCGAACGTGAAGTCGTCGAGGGCCACTCCCTCGTTGTCGTCGCCGCCGGGCCAGCCGTCGCCGTTCACGATTCTGACGCGCGCGATGACGCGAGCCGGCTGTCCCGTGGCCTCGTCCACCATCACGATGCCGCGGAATGTGTGCTCGCCGTCGCCCGTCTCGATGTCCGTGACGAGACCGATGCGCTGGCCCGTCGTGTCGAACACCGCAAGCGTGCAGGGACCGTCCTCGGCATAGTCCGCGTCGATGAACCAGAGACCGAACCCGGTCGTGAGCGCCTCGTTCCCGGCTTCCTCGAACGTGACGATGGTCACATTGCCGCCGCCGGCCGGAGTGGCGACCGGGCCCGGTGCGTACGAGTTCATCGCCGACACGGGCGGGAAGTCGACGGGGTAGCCGAAGTCCTCACTCACGTACTGACCGTCCTCGCCCGTGATGACGATGAGGTCCGAGTCGAGGTAGCGCTCGGCGTCAAACCACGCGTGCGAGCCGGGCCCGCCGGCGTCGATGTCGTCGAAGTCCACTTCGTTCACGTCGTCCAGCCGCGCGGTGAAAGCCGCGAGGTCAGTGTAGTACTCCGCAACGATGCCGTTCTCGTTGTCCGAAGGGCCCTCGTCGCCGCAGCCCGCAACGAGAGCGAGGATCCCCAGTGCAGCCGCCATGCCTGCAACACCGCGAGTCGCCACGGAGCCCTCCTTCCTGCCCATGCCCCGAGCATCATGACCTCACCCGGGATCTCGTAACGCCGTTCCACCATATCACGGTGGTCCAGCAAGGTCAATCCGGCGCGGGATGGAGTAGTGTACCGGTTCTTGTGTAAGAGGGCCTTGTCGGGAGGCGAGGCCGCAGGATAGAGAGACGGGCATACCCGGATCCTACCCATCGCCATGGAGAGGAAGATATGCCCGTGAGAGACCGAGGCCTCTCGACGCCCATGATACGCAAGCTCTGGAGTGAAGTAAAGGGCCCTGCCGAAGACGAGATCTGCCTGGCAGCGAGGAAGAAGATCAAGGACACCCTCGAGAACGGGATGCTCGATGAGCTCGAGGAACTCGTGAGATGTGGCTCCCACGAGCGCACGCAAGACAGGCTGGACTACCGGAACGGCTTCTACACACGGGGGCTGCTGACGACGTTCGGCCACATCTCCGGCATCCGCGTCCCCAGGGCCAGGAACCTCACGTTCAGGACCAGGTTCTTCGGCTGGTATCAGCGCCGGCGGGAGTCGTTCGACATGGCCGTGCTTCAGTGCTTCGTCACCGGCACGTCCATGCGGAAGGTCCGCGGTGTCGCGCGGGCGTTCAGCGGCTCCGGCATCTCGGCGAGTGCGGTGAGCAGGATCCTCAAGGGTGTGGACCAGGAGGTCGCAGCCTACAGAAAGAGCCCGATCACGGGCTCCTACCAGTACCTGTTCATCGACGGCCTGTGGATGTCCGTCCGAAAGCGCTACGACCGCAAGAGCCCGGTGCTCTTCGCCATGGGGATCGATCAGGCCGGCAGGAAGACGCTCCTCGGCTTCAAGCTCGCGTTCGCCGAAAGCCAGATGGAGTGGGCGGCGTTCCTCGAAGACCTCAGGAAGAGGGGCATGAGAGACGACAACCTCGAGCTGATCGTACACGATGGCGCTGGAGGCATCGCCGCTGCGCTGGGTCAGGTCTTCCCCTACACCGCCACGCAGCTCTGCACCGAACACAAGATCCGGGCAGCCGCGGCCCACCTCAGGAACAAGAGCAAGCGGGATGTCTTCCTCGCCGAAGCGAGGGCCATCTACAGGGAGGCCCAGGACGTGCCCGACGCACGGCAACGTCTCGACCGGTTCTCGGAGCGGTGGTTCCCTGACGAGCCCAAGGCCGTGCGGTCGCTCAAGAGGAACTTCGGCCGGACGCTGGTGTACATGCAGTTCCAGAAGCACCTCTGGAAGACCCTGAGAACCACCAACCCGATCGAGCGGTACCAGGAGGGGATCCGCCGCCGGACCAACCCCATGCGGAGCCTCGCCGATGACAGGAGCTGCGAGAGGATCGTCTATGTCCTGACGACGGCCCTTGATCCGGACGTGCCCAGATGAGACTACACAAAACTATGGACACCACCGGCTCATGCCCGGCTGTGCACACGCCCCCTCCCCGTGCTACAATCCCCCACAATCTGAACCGCAGCTCATCTCCGGACCCACCCAGGAGGCCCCATGCGCCGCATCACGCCTCTCCTTCTTCTTGTCGCCCTCCTCGCCGCCCCGGCCGCGAGCCTGGCGGCGGGCCCGGCCGCCATCCCGGCGGCAGGCCAGGCAGCGACCCCGGCCGCCATCGCCGCCACCGACCCATTCGACCTCCTCTCCGTCATGCGCGAGGAGCTCGACCGCTCGCTCGCGAACTTCGCCGAGGCCGAGGGAGCGCCGTTGTATCACCTGCAGTACTCGGTGACCGACCTGCACGACTACTCGCTCTCCGTCACCGACGGCGGGCTCAACGCGCCCGAGCAGAGCGGCCGCCGCTACCTCGACGTGGATCTCCGCGTGGGGAGCATGGAGCTCGACAACACGCACGAGATCCGCGGCGACAACTGGCGCGACAACTACACCGAGACGCGCCTCGTGGACTTCCCCGTGGACGACCATCCGGCCGCCGTCCGCGCCGCGCTCTGGAACGAGACCGAATACCAGTTCCTGAAGGCGCAGGAGCGGCTGACCAAGGTGCTGGCCAACCGCCAGGTCAAGGTCGAGGAGCAGGACCTGTCGAACGACTTCTCCCCCGGCGACCCCCACGTCTACTCCGAGCCGCCGAAGCGCACGGACATCGACGAGGGCTACTGGAGCGGCGTGCTCTCGCGCGTCGGCGACTACCTCGCGGGCCACGACTTCGTCACCCGCTCGTCGGCGTCCATCTCCGTCACCGACCGCAACAACTACATGGTGAGCAGCGAAGGCTCGGCGCTCCAGCACGGCAACACCTATCTCCGGGTGACACTGATGATCTCCGGCATTGCCGACGACGGCATGTCCCTCCGACGCTCCGAGTACTGGGCCGCGAGCACCACGACGAACCTGCCCGACGAGGCCACCGTGATGGAGAACGCCCGGCGCATCGTCTCCGAGCTCGACGCGCTCCGGAACGCGCCCGTCGTCGAGCCGTACATCGGCCCGGCCATCCTCACGAGCCGCGCGGCGGGCGTGTTCTTCCACGAGATCTTCGGGCACCGCATCGAGGGCCACCGGCAGAAGAGCGAGAGCGAGGGCCAGACGTTCACCAGGAAGGTGAACCAGCAGATCCTGCCCGAGTTCATCAGCGTCTACGACGACCCGACCCTGCCGGTGTTCCGGGGGACTGACCTGCGGGGCCACTACAGGTACGACGACGAGGGCACGCCGTCGGAGCGCGTGACGGTGGTGGACCGCGGCGTCCTCCGGAACTTCCTCACGAGCCGCTCCCCCATCGAGGGGTTTCCGCGCAGCAACGGCCACGGGCGCCGCGAGCACGGCAACGACGTCGTCGCGCGCCAGGGCAACCTCATCATCGAGTCGGAGAAGACGGTGCCGTACGCGCGACTCCGCCAGATGCTCATCGAGGAGTGCCGGCGCCAGAAGAAGCCCTACGGCCTCATCTTCGACGACATCTCCGGCGGGTTCACGATGACGGGCCGCGGCGGGCCGCAGGCCTTCAAGGTGCTGCCGCTCCTCGTGACGCGCGTCTACGCCGACGGGCGGCCCGACGAGGTGGTGCGCGGCGTGGACATCGTCGGCACGCCGCTCACGAGCTTCAGCAAGATCGCGATGGCGGCCGACGACCCCGGCGTCTTCAACGGCACGTGCGGCGCCGAGTCGGGCTGGTGCCCGGTCTCGGGGATCTCGCCGAGCCTCCTCGTCACCGAGATCGAGGTCGAGAAGCGCCCCAAGGGACAGGACCGGCCGCCGATCCTCCCAACGCTCGCGGCGACCGCGGCGACGGCGGCGACCGCGGCGGCGCAGGACGACGTGCTCTTCGGCGCGATGCAGGACGAGATGGACCGCTCGATGAGCGATCTCCGCATCGAGGGGATGAACCCGCCCTACTTCCTCTCCTATCGCCTGCAGGACGACGACGTCGTGGGTGTCGAGGCGCGCTACGGCTCGCTTGTCCGCTCCGAGGCAACGCGCGCGCGGAACCTCTACGTCGAGTGCCGCGTCGGCGGCCCGTCGTTCGACAACAGCAACTTCGTCGCCGGCTGGCAGGACCTCAACCGCCAGAGGCAGGGCGTCGTCGAGGAGGACCACTACGGCGCGCTGCGCCACTCCATCTGGCTCGCGACCGACGCCGCCTACAAAGCGGCGCTTGAGCAGCTTGCCGGCAAGGAGTCGTACCTGCGGGCGCATCCGCAGAAGGAGGCGGTGCCGGACTTCTCCGCGGCCGAGCCGTTCGTGCACATCGAGGAGCCCGTCGCGCTCTCGGTGGACACCGGCGCCTGGGAGGACGAGGCGCGGGCGGCGGCCGCCGTGCTCGCCGGGTATCCCGCGCTCCAGGACTGGAGGGTGGCGTTCACCGGCGTCGCCTCCACCAAGCGCTATGTCAACTCGGAGGGAAGCAGGCACCTCAAGGGAGCGGTCATGAGCGACCTCGAGATCACCGCGACTGCGCAGGCCGATGACGGACAGCGACTGACGGCCTTCCTGAGGTACAGCACCAGCGGAGGCGACGCGCTCCCGACCGGGCAGGCGCTCGTTGCCGCCGTGCGAGGGATGGCGGAGGAGTTCGAGGCCCTGCGCTCGGCCGGGACGCTGGACGAGTACGCCGGGCCCGTCCTCTTCGCCGACTACGCCGCGGCGCAGCTCGTCGCGCAGCTCTTCGCCGCGCAGCTCGCGCCCGCGAGGTCCCCACTCCTCGCCGACGACTGGATGAAGCAGTACGTGCCCGACGCGAAGCTCGCGGGCAAGCTGAGTCGCCGCGTGCTGCCCGAGTTCGTCACGGTGACGGACGAGCCCACGCGCGAGTCGTGGGAGGGCATGCGGCTTGCGGGCTACAGGCTCGTTGACGACGAGGGCGTGCCGGCGGAGAACGTGACGCTCGTGGAGAGCGGGAGGCTGGTGACGCTTCCGATCGGCCGTGGGCCGACGAAGAAGCTGACGGAGTCGAACGGCCGAGCCGTCGCGTTC
>VGIX01000051.1 GCA_016867725.1 Candidatus Effluviviaceae Genus I sp. | reverse complement strand
TGGTGCGGAGGAACACGATCACGGGCAAGTCGCTGCCGATCGGGTTCTTCGTGGGCGGCACGACATGGCTGCCGTCGCTCGGCGAGGCTGTGGATGGCAAGTGCACGGCGTGCGAGGAGACGACGCTGGGCGGGTGCAATCGGGTGGTGACCGACAAGGACCCGGCCGAGTGGTACGTGTACTCGGATCGCCGAGACTCCGTGTGGGCGGAGTGCAACTACTGGTATCCCACGCCCCAAGCGAGTCAGTTCCACGGGTTCGTGGCGTGGCGCCCGTATCTTGCGAGCGACCCCGGGCAGGGACGCGGCGCGCCCGAGTCCGGAGGCGATGAGGAGCAGGACCGCCCCCTGGCGCTTGAGCTCCTCCCGAACACCCCCAACCCGTTCAATCCTGACACCGTGTTCAGGTTCGCGCTGCCGCAGGCGTGTCCCGTGCGGCTGGTGGTGTACGACCTTGCGGGGCGGCGGGTGAGGACCCTCGTGGACGGGCCGGTCCCCGCCGGGTTGCAGACGGCCACGTGGGACGGCAGGACGGATCGCGGGGAGCGTGCGGCGAGCGGGGTGTACTTCTGCAGGCTGGAGACTGGTGCTGGCGAGTTGTCAAGAAAGGTCGTACTCTTGAAGTAGGAGGTCGTGGCCATGGCGGGCATGGGTCCTGCAGGTCGGTGGTGCGTGCTGCTCGCTGGCCTGTTGGTGCTGGGCGCAAGCGAGCCCGCGGACGCCGGGAAGGTGACGCTCGCGGCCGCGGACGTGGGGTACATCGAGAGCGACGGTCCGGAGGCTGAGGGTCGCATCCTCGTGCGGTTCGAGCTGCCTGAGGCGTTCCTGACTAGCGAGGTTGAGTTCGCGGTGCTTGAGCTGCGGGCTCCGGTGTCGGCAGACGAGGACGTGAGCTGCGTGGTCGTTGACGCGTTCGCCATGACCACGGGGTGGGACGGAGCGACGGTGGGCTGGGACGGAGCATGGACAACCCCCGGCGGGGACTTCGACCGCAGCGAGCACGCGGTGTGGATCGCGCGGCCGGGGGCAAGTTCGGTGCTGCGGTTCGACGTGACGGACATGGTGAGTGGTTGGGCTACGGGGGCGGTCCCGAACCACGGACTGGTG
Source organism: Candidatus Effluviviaceae Genus I sp. (assembly GCA_016867725.1). Classification (NCBI taxonomy): domain Bacteria; phylum Candidatus Effluviviacota; family Candidatus Effluviviaceae; species Candidatus Effluviviaceae Genus I sp. The sequence continues at coordinate 8,605 of VGIX01000051.1, read as the reverse complement.
CTGGCGGTGTCGCCCGGCTGGCCGGGAGCGGTCGGGGCTTGCGACTCACACGGCGCGGCGGGCGGGGCTCCGGTCCTGAGCGTGCGCTACACGCCGCGCTCTGAGGATGGCCGGTGAGGCGCCGCCGTGGCCCAGGTTCGCTGCTCCGAGGCGGTGTCGCAGGACCGCGACGAGGACAGGAGGTGATCCCGATGGCACGAACTGCGATCGGTGCCGTGATGGTGGCGATGTCGCTGCTGTGGGCCGCGACGGCGGCGGGGCAGTCCGTGGTCTACTGGACGGCGGCGCACGAACTGGCGCCCCCGGGGCAGTACATGAGCTGCCTGACGACCTGGGGGGACCTGGACGGCGATGGGGATCCTGATGTCAGCAGCAGGCGGCAGCACTGGAACGACGGGACCTGCCCCGGAACACCGGCGTGGCGGACGGAGGCGAGCGTGCTTCCGGACTGCGCGAACTGCACCGCCCCTCGCACCGCGACGCTCGGGGATCTCGATGCCGATGGCGACCTTGACCTGATCTACGGCTGCGCGCAGCCAGGGCTCCGCATGTTCTGGAACGTCGGGACGCCCCAAGTGCCGCAGTGGCAACAGGACCTGTCCATGTTCGACAGCAGTGGTGGGAACTGGACCTGCCCGCGGCTCGCAGACTTGGACGGCGACGGTGATCTTGACCTGGTAAACATGAACAGCGGGGGTTGGACCTGGCTTCGCAAGAACACGGGGACACCCCAGACACCGCAGTGGGGCCCTTGGGAAGGCATGGGGCAGGGTCCGATTCCTCCAGATGGATCGATCGCCCTCGGGGATCTGGACGGTGACGGGGACCTGGACCTGGTCACCGTGAGTACCGAGCAGTCCCCCCGGGCCTGGGAGAACGTGGGAACGCCGCAGGCGTGGCAGTTCGTGGAGAACCCCGCGATGCTGACCGGAGTGAACGTACCGCCTCCCGCTTGGGGGCTTGCCTTGCTCGATGTGGACTGCGACGGAGACCCTGACCTCCTGCTATCAGGCTTCGAGGGGGTTGTGTACCTCTACCTGAACGACAGCGTCACGTCCGTGACGCCGACGACTTGGGGGACTATCAAGGCCCTCTACAAGTAGTCTGGAACAGCCGGCCCAGCGGGGTCTTCCGTCGAGGGAAGCTCGGTTGGCGCGCCGTCTGGGGCGACAGAGCGAGTGCGAGCTGCTCGCCACGCAGTAGGACCGCGTCTGGAGAGGGTCGCCGTAAGAAGATATGCGGCTCCTCGTCGCCGAGCTGCGCTGGCTGCTCACGTGCCCACGCCCTCCTCTGGTGCAGAGAGGCCTCCTCTCGCACCTTCGATCTCACCTGTCTCCTCGTCCGTCCGGCGTCGTGGCGGAGCCGCGGCATCCGCGCACTGGTGAGCGGACCCTGCCGCACCCCTTGACACCAGCCCCCTTCCGGCCTAAAGTGTGACCTGGCACACTTTGTGTTACTCCTCTTGCTTAGCAGGGGGTGGGCCATGCTCTCAGACCGAACATCTGACTATCTCGAGACCATCTACCTCCTCTCCCTCAGCCACGACACCGTAGGCATCTCGCAGGTGGCAGCGGCGCGAGGCGTGACCGTCCCGACGGCGCGTGCGGCCGTCGGCCGCCTCAAGCAGGACGGCTGCATCCGCCAGGAGCGCTACGGGAAGATCCTCCTCACCGACGCCGGGCGCGACCGCGCGGCGCGCGTGTACCGCACGCACGCCACGCTCTACCGCTTCCTGCGTGAGGTGCTGCACGTTCCGCCGGAGACCGCCGACGCCGATGCCTGCAGGCTCGAGCATGGACTGAGCGACGCGACCCTCTCGCGGCTCGTGAGCTTCCTCGACTCGCGCGGAGGGCAAGGCGACGGAGACGCGTCGGGAGGTGCGCAGTGACGCCCGAGCGCACGATCCGTCTGTCCGACGCGCCTCCGGGGACCGCCGCCATCGTAGCCGAGGTCACGGGCGAGGGCCCCTTCCGCCGCCGGCTCCTCGATATGGGCTTCGTACGCGGCGCGTGCGTCCGCGTCATCAAGGCCGCGCCGCTCGGCGACCCCGTCGAGTACTGCCTCGGCGGCACGCACGTCACGCTGAGAAGGCAGGAGGCGGAGCGCGTGCTCGTCGCCGCCTCCCCCGACGCCGTCTGCATGCCGCACCGCCGTCGCCACCTGCTGTGGCGCCGAGGGCACGGAGGTCACGGACCACGGTGGCTGAGAAGAGGACGCTCCGAATAGCCCTCGCGGGCAACCCCAACTCGGGCAAGACTTCCGTCTTCAACTGCCTGACGGGCGCGCGCCAGCACGTCGGCAACTGGCCCGGCGTGACGGTCGAGCGGAAGACCGGGCGCTTCTCGCACCGCGGCTACGACATCGAGATCGTGGACCTCCCAGGCACCTACAGCCTCACCACGTTCTCCGTCGAGGAGCGCGTCGCGCGCTCGTTCATCGTGGACGAGCGCCCCGACGTCGTCGTGGACGTGGTGGACGCGGGGAACCTCGCGAGGAATCTCTACCTCACGGTGCAGCTTCTCGAGCTCGGCGCGCACGTCGTCGTGGACCTCAACATGTGGGACGAGCTCGAGGCGTCGGGCGCGACGCTCGACAAGGCGCGCCTCGCGACGCTCCTCGGCACGCCGGTCGTCTCGACGGTCGCGCAGCGCTGCGACGGCGTCACCGACCTCATGGACGCCGTCGTGGACCTCGTCGAGGACCGCGAGGCGCGCCACCGCCACGTGCCCGTCTCCTACGGCGGCCACGTGGACGACGTCGTGGCGGAGCTGGCCCGCGCCGTCGAGTCGTCCGGCGCCGACCTCAAGGGGCTGCCCGCGCGCTGGGTCGCCACGAAGCTCATCGAGGGCGACACGGAGGTCGCGGCGCTCGTGGCAGGCGACGCGCCCGGCCTCGCACGGGTCCGCGAGGCGGCCTCCCGGGGCGCGCAGCACATCGCGACCGCCACGCGCTCGGACCCGGAGAGGGTCATCTCCGAGGGCCGCCACGGCTACGTCGCCGGCGCGCTCCGCGAGGCACTCACGGAGGCGCGCGCCGACCGCATGGAGCTCTCGCGCCGCATCGACGGCGTCTTCACCAACCGCTTCCTCGGCTACCCCATCTTCCTCCTCTTCATGTGGGTGCTCTTCCAGCTCACGTTCCGCCTCGGCGCGCACCCCATGCGCTGGATCGACGCGTTCATCAACTGGCTGTGCGGCACCGTCTGCGCCGGCCTGCCCCCCGGCCTTCTCACCGACCTCTTCGTGAGCGGCATCGTCGGCGGCGTCGGGTCGGTCATCGTGTTCCTGCCGAACATCCTCATCCTCTTCCTCGGCGTCTCGTTCCTCGAGGACTCGGGCTACATGGCGCGCGCGGCGTTCCTCATGGACCGCGTCATGCACGCGCTCGGACTCCACGGGAAGTCGTTCATCCCGATGCTCATGGGGTTCGGGTGCAGCGTACCGGCCATCATGGCCACGCGCACGCTCGAGTCGCGGCGCGACCGCGTGCTGACGGTCCTCCTCATCCCGTTCATGTCGTGCAGCGCGCGCTTCCCGGTCTACCTCCTCATCGCCGGCGCGTTCTTCGGCGAGCGCGCGGGGAGCGTCGTCTTCATCGTGTACCTGTCGGGCATCGTGGCGGTCATCCTCCTCGGGAGGCTGCTGGCGAAGACGCTGTTCAGGAGCTCCCCAGAGCCGTTCGTGATGGAGCTGCCGCCGTATCGTCTCCCGACGCTGAAGGGGCTCTCCATCCACATGTGGGAGCGCGCGAAGCTCTATCTCCAGAAGATGGGCGGGGTCATCCTCGTCGCGTCGGTCGTGCTGTGGTTCCTCGGCGCGTTCCCGCAGGCCGCGCGGCCCGGCGGGGACGCGGAAGCGCAGGACATCGCGAGCTCGTACGTGGGCCGCATCGGGCAGACCATCGCGCCCGCCATGAAGCCGCTGGGGTTCACCTGGGAGATGAGCGTGAGCCTCGTGACGGGGTTCGTCGCCAAGGAGGTCATCGTCTCGACGCTGGGCGTCCTCTACCACGCGGAGTCCGACACGGCCGGGGAGCCGCGCGAGTCCCTGGCGCGGGCGCTCCGCGACCCGGGAAACGGCATCACGCCGCTCGCGGCCTTTGCGTTCATGATGTTCGTTCTCATCTACACGCCCTGCGTGGCCACGGTCGCCGCCATCCGGCGGGAGGCGGGCAATGGCTGGATGTGGTTCTCCGTCGCCTCCCAGCTCTCCCTTGCGTGGCTCGTGAGCTTCGGTGTATACCAGATAGGCAGGCTCGCCGGCCTCTGACAGACCCAGGAGAACGTCCATGCTGACACCGCGCGCTCGGGCCCGCGGGCGCGGGCGGGTGGCCGTTGCCGCCCTCGCCGCTCTCGCGGCCCTCCCCGTCGCGGCGGCCGCGATCGACGCCACGCCGGACGCCAACGCGCCGGCGGCCGCGCCCGACGCCCCGCCCGCCACCCGCATCGCCGCCGACACCGACACGCTCCACGGCCGCGTCATCCCCGACCCGTACCGCTGGCTCGAGGACTGGACGTCGCCCGAGTCCTCGGCGTGGATCGACGCGCAGGAGGCGTACGCGGAAGCGTTCCTCGGCGCGTGCCCAGCCCGCGATGACGTGCGGCGCAGGCTCGGCGAGCTCCTCGACATCCCGAGCATCGGCGGGCTTGCGCTCCAGGGCGACCGTCTGTTCTTCACGCGGCGGAACCCCGAGAACGAACAGCCGGTGCTCTGCGTGCGCGTCGGCGACGCGGAGCCGCGGGCGCTCATCGACCCGTCCGCGCTCGGAAGCGGCGTCCCGGTCAGTCTCGACTGGTGGCATCCGTCGGAGAACGGGCTCCTGCTCGCGTACGGGACCTCCGAGGGCGGGAGCGAGATGAGCGTGCTGCGCGTGATGGACGTGGACTCGGGGACCGACCTGCGCGACGAGATCCCCTACGCGCGCGCCGCCGGCGTGGCGTGGGAGCCCGACGGCAACGCGTTCTACTACAGCCGCTTCCCCGCGCCCGGCGACGTGCCGCCCGGTGATGAGTTCTACTATCGCAGGATCTACCGCCACGTCCTCGGCGACGAGGCCGCGCTCGACAAGCTGGTCTTCGGCGACGGGCTCGACAAGCGGCACTGGCCCTCGGCCGCGCTCTCGACCGACGGGCGGTTCCTGTTCGCCTACGTGTGGCGCGGCGGCGCGCGGAACGACATCTACGTGAAGGACCTCGCGCGCGACGACGGGTTCCGCCCGCTCGTCGAGGGGCTCGACGCGCGCTTCACGGGCATCGCGGTCGGCAGCACGTTCTACATGATGACCTCTCTTGAAGCGCCGAACTTCCGCATCCTCCGCGTGGACCTCGAGAACCCCGCGCGCCTCAACTGGCAGGAACTGGTTCCCGAGTCCGACCTCACACTGCAGAGCTTCCTGTACGGGGGCGGCCACCTGTGCCTCCTCTACCTCAAGGACGCGCACACGCTGGTCCGCGTCCACGATGCCGCCACGGGCGCGCACCTGCGCGACGTGCCCCTTCCGGAGGTCGCGGCGGTGTACGACTGGGCCGGCGACTGGCGCTCGCCGGAGGTGTTCTTCGGCCTAAGCTCGTACCTCACGCCGCCCACGGTGCTGCGGTACGACGCCACGACGGGGGCGCTCCGGGAGGACATGGCCGTCGAGGCGCCGCTCGACCCGTCGCCGTACGTCGAGCGCCAGGTCTGGTACGAATCCAAGGACGGCACGCGGATCCCCATGTTCCTCGCGCACCGGCGCGACATCGTGCTCGACGGGAACAACCCGACGATGCTCGTCGGGTACGGCGGGTTCGGCAGTTCCGTCTCACCCGGGTTCGCGCGCAACCGCTTTCTGTGGTTCGAGCGCGGTGGCGTGTACGCCGAGGCGTGCCTTCGCGGCGGCGGCGAGTACGGCGACGCGTGGCACCGCGCCGGCATGCTCGCCGACAAGCAGAACACGTTCGACGACTTCATCGCCGCGGCGGAGTGGCTCGTCGCGGAGGGCATCACGAGCCCCGAGCGCCTCGCCGTGTGGGGCGGGAGCAACGGCGGGCTCCTCGTCGGCGCGTTCCTCACGCAGCGGCCCGACCTCGCGGCCGCCGTGATCTGCGACGTGCCGCTCCTCGACATGACGCGGTTCCATCGCTTCTACATCGGGGACATCTGGTCGGCCGAGTACGGCTCGCCCGACGACCCCGAGCAGTTCGAGTGGCTCTACGCGTACTCGCCGTACCACCGCGTCCGCGACGGCGTCGCGTACCCCGCCGTGTACCTCACGACGGCGGAGTCGGACACGCGCGTCCACCCATCGCACGCGCTCAAGATGACCGCGCGCCTCCAGGCGGCGAGCGCGTCGGGGCGGCCGGTCCTCTTGAGGTTCCAGCGCGAGGCGGGCCACGGGCTCGCGTCGCCGATGCGGCGAGTCCTCGCGGAGTACGTGGACTACTATTCGTTCCTGTTTCGCACGCTCGGCATGACGCACTAGGCCCGGTCCAGGAGGCAGCCCATGCGAGCACGCACGAAGGTCATCATCGCCGCGGCGGCCTTCGCGGTCGCCGCCCTCACGCTGGTCGGAGCCACCGGCGAGCGCCCGCAGAGCGCCGCGACCCCGAGGGACGAGCAGCGCGACGCGCGGGGCCGGCTCGTTCTCAGCGTGAAGGAGGGCAAGCACTGGAAGCACTCGTTCCGCGTGATGCTCGTCGCGAAGGTGGTCACCGAGCCGCAGATGGCGTTCTGGCTCGAGGACACCGCCGGCGACTTCGTCGCGACGGTCTTCGTGACGCACCGCGCGGCCACCGACGACTGGCGCGCCTCGCCCGGTGAGAAGGCCGGCCGCATCCGCAGACCGTCGGCGCTTCCCGTCTGGCGGCACGGACACAAGGCGGGCGGCGTGCAGCCGGCGAGCACGTGCACCGCGTGCCACGCCCGGCGGCGCATGGAGGACAAGTCCACCGCCGGGGTCGCCGAGCTCGACGCCATCACCGGCGCGACGCCGCCGTCCGGGTTCACGAGGGAGTGGGTCCTTCCCGCGGGCTTGAAGCCCGGGGTGTACGTCGTGAAGGCGGAGATCAACCAGTCACGGGACTTCACGAGCGTCTTCCGCTCCGACCTCCCCGAGTCCGATCCCAACGCCAGCGGCGGGAAGATGGGCTCCGGGCAGCCGTCGGTCGTCTGGCAGGGCACGATCACGCTCGGCGCGGGCCCGACCCTCGCGGTGCTCAAGCCGGCGGGGCACGGGCACCCCGCGGGCGCGGACGGCGAGGTCCCGCCCGACCTCTCCGCGCTCACGACAGCGCTGGACATCGTGGAGTCCATCAGGGTGAGCTACGTTCCGGAGAACTGACGCGCGCGGGCGCGGGAAGGGGGCGACGATGACGAACCACCTGTGCCACTTCGAGCTCATGGTGAGCGACGTCGAGAAGGCGAAGAAGTTCTACTCCGCGGTGTTCGACTGGAAGTTCAGCGAGAGCGCGGTGCCCGGCATGCGGTACGTCGAGATCAACACGGGGAAGGAGCCGGGCGGCGGCATGATGAAGAAGCCCGACGCGGCGCCGATGTACGGAATCGGGACGTACTTCCTCGTGGACAGCGTTGACGAGACCATGAAGAAGGCCGCCGCGGCCGGCGGCTGTGTGCACATCCCGAAGATGGAGATCCCGACCATCGGCTGGTGGGGGCTCTTCATGGACCCTGACGGCATCCCGGTCATGGTCTTCGAGCCGCTCAGGAAGTAGGAGGCGGACATGCTGGTCGTCGCGGTCATCGTGGGTGCGGTGCTCATGGCGGCGCTCGCGCGGGTGCCGATCGTCGGGCCGCTCGTGGCCGGGTTCGTCGCGGGCGTCCTCGCCGGCGGGTTGGGGCGCGGCGCGCTCGCGGGGTTCCTGAGCGGGACCATCCTCGCCATCCTCATCATGGTGTTTCTCATGGGGGCCGGCGCGGTGCTCGGCGCGCTCGTGTTCGGGCCGGCCGGCGCGGCGGGCGGCGGGCTTCTCGGCGCGGTCGTGGGCGGCGGCATCTTCATCGCCGCGCTCTACTTCGGCGTGCTCGGGCTCGTCGGCGGGCTCCTCGGCGGCCTCATCAGGGGGCTCTGACGCATGGCGCGAAGCGAGAACGCCGTCGTCGCGGTCGTGTGTGGCGGCACGTCGGCTGAGGCCGGCGTGTCGCGCGTGTCGGGGCGCGGCGTCGCCGACGCGCTGGCCGCGACCTACCGGCACGTCGTCACGCTCGAGTTCGACAACGCGATCGCCGATGCGCTCCGCGAGGCGAGGCCCGACGTGGTCTTTCCCGTCCTGCACGGGCCGCCGGGTGAGGACGGCACGTTCCAGGGGTTCCTCGAGACGCTCGGCCTCCCCTACGTCGGAAGCGGCGTGCAGGCGAGCGCGTTCGCGATGAACAAGGTGGTCGCGAAGGCGCTCTTCGCCCGCGCCGGGCTGCCGCTCGCGCGCGACGTCGTGATCCGGCGCGGCGACGCGACGGCCGCCGCGCTCGACGACGTCCTCGTGCGGCTCGCGCCGCGCGTGGTGGTCAAGCCGGCGAGCCAGGGCTCGGCCGTCGGCGTGCGGTTCGCGAACACGACCGCTGAGCTCGCGGCCGCGGTGCGGGCGGCGCACGAGTTCGACGACGCGGCGCTC
>VGIX01000050.1 GCA_016867725.1 Candidatus Effluviviaceae Genus I sp. | reverse complement strand
CTTCGCCATGAGGCCGCGCATGCCGGCGAGCTGCCTGATCTGGTCCTTCGAGCCCCTCGCGCCGGAGTCGGCCATCATGTGGATGGGGTTGAACCCCCCGCTCGCGCCCTCGAGCCCCTTCGACATCGCGTCGGCGATGTCGCTCGCCGCGTGGGTCCACGTGTCGACCACGCGGTTGTAGCGCTCGGTGTCCGTGATGACGCCGTCTCGGTAGTAGCGCGAGATGCGGTCCACGTCCTTCTGCGCCGAGGAGAGGATGTCCGCCTTGCTCGGCGGCACGATGACGTCGTCGATGCCGATCGTGATCCCGGCGATCGTCGCGTAGTGGAAGCCGAGGCGCTTGAGATTGTCCAGCGTCTCCGCCGTCCGCTCCTGGCCGATGAGCCTGTGGCACTTGCCCACGAGCTCCTTGAGCTTCCCGCCGTCCATCGTCATGTTCACGAAGCCGAGTTCGTCCGGGAGCACCTCGTTGAACAGCACGCGCCCGGCCGTTGTCACGCGCGTCCGGCCCTTGAAGCGGATGCGGATCCAGTCGTGCAGGTCGATCAGGCGGTTGTCCAGCGCGAAGAGCAGCTCCTCGACGCCCGCGAAGGCCTTCATCTTCTTCTCGTCGGGCTCGCCGGCCACCGGCTTCGTCAGGTAGTAGCAGCCGAGCACGATGTCCTGCGACGGGCTCGCCACGGGGCGCCCGTCCGCCGGCAGGAGGATGTTGTTCACCGACATCATGAGCACGCGGCTTTCGATCTGCGCCTCGAGCGAGAGCGGCACGTGCACGGCCATCTGGTCCCCGTCGAAGTCCGCGTTGAACGCGGTGCAGACCAGCGGGTGGATGCGGATGGCCTTGCCCTCGACGAGGATCGGCTCGAACGCCTGGATGCCGAGCCGGTGCAGCGTCGGCGCGCGGTTCAGGAACACCGGGTGGTCCTTGATGACCGCCTCGAGCGCGTCCCACACCTCAGGGCTCCGACGCTCGATGAGGTTCTTCGCCGCCTTGACGGTCTGCGCGTGCCCTGCCTCCTGGAGCCTGCGCACGATGAACGGGCTGAAGAGCTCGATCGCCATCGTCTTGGGGATGCCGCACTGGTGCAGCTTGAGCTCGGGGCCCACGACGATGACCGAGCGGCCCGAGTAGTCGACGCGCTTGCCGAGGAGGTTCTGGCGGAAGCGCCCCTTCTTCCCCTTGAGGAGGTGCGAGAGCGACTTCAGCACGCGGCGGCCGCGGCCTCGCACGGCCCGCGAGCCTCGTCCGTTGTCAAAGAGCGCATCCACGGCCTGCTGGAGCATGCGCTTCTCGTTCCTGAGGATGATCTCGGGCGCGCGGATCTTGAGCAGGCTCCTGAGCCGGTTGTTCCGGTAGATCACGCGCCGATATAGGTCGTTCAGGTCCGACGTCGCGAAGCGCCCGCCCTCGAGCGGCACGAGCGGCCGGAGATCGGGAGGCAGGACCGGGATGACGTCCATGACCATCCACGACGGCTCGTTCCCGGAGCCGCGGAAGGCGTCGAACACCTGCAGGCGCTTGAGCGCCTTCTTCCGGGCCTGCTTCGTCGCCTCTTCGTCCCGCGCGAGCGCGCGCAGCTCGTGATAGCCGGTCTCGATGTCGATGCGGCCGAGCAGCTCGCGGATGGCGCCCGCGCCCATCTCCGCCCGGAGGCCCGACCGCGCGTTCATCGCGTACTCGGCCATGCGCTCGCCGGACAGGAGCTCGCCCATCTTGAGGTCGGTCGTCCCCGGGTCCAGCACGACGTACGACTCGTAGTACAGCACGCGCTCGAGGTCCCGCCGCTTCATGTCGAGGAGGCGGGCGATGATGTTCGGGTTGCCCCGGAAGAACCACACGTGCGCCACGGGGACCGCAAGCTCGATGTGCCCCAGCCTCTCGCGCCGCACCTTCGACTGCGTGACCTCGACGCCGCAGTTCTCACAGATCATCCCGCGGTAGCGGATGCGGCGATACTTGCCGCAGTTGCACTCCCAGTCCTTCACGGGACCGAAGATCCGCTCGCAGAACAGACCGCCCTTCTCCGGCTTGAAGGAGCGGTAGTTGATCGTCTCCGGCAGGTTGACCTCGCCGTGCGACCAGCTGCGAATGGCCTCCGGCGAGGCCAGCCGGATCCGGATCGCCGTGAAGTCCTGCTGCTCCCTGTGCTCGTCAAAGACGCCGAAATACACCGGTCGACCCTCCTCGACTGCGCCTACTCCTTCACCAGCGTAACGTCGAGTCCGAGGCTCTGGAGCTCGCGCATCAGCACATCGAACGAAGCAGGCGTGCCTGGTCTCGGGGGATCCTGCCCCTTGACGATCGCCTCGTACGTCCGCGAGCGTCCGACGACGTCGTCGGACTTCACGGTCAGAAGCTCCTGCAGCGTGTGGGCCGCGCCGTACGCCTCGAGCGCCCACACCTCCATCTCGCCGAACCGCTGGCCGCCGAACTGCGCCTTGCCGCCGAGCGGCTGCTGCGTGACCAGCGAGTACGGGCCGATGGACCGCGCGTGGATCTTGTCATCCACGAGGTGGAGGAGCTTCATCGTGTAGATGAAACCCACGGTCACCTCGTGCTCGAACGGCTCGCCGGTCCGCCCGTCGTAGAGGACGGTCTTGCCGGACTCCGGGAGCCCCGCCTTCCTGAGCTCCTCCTTGATGGTCGCGACCGGCGGCCCGTTGAACACGGGCGTCGCAGCGAGGTAGTTGAGCCGCTGCGCAGCCCAGCCGAGGTGCGTCTCGAGGATCTGGCCCAGGTTCATTCGCGACGGGACACCGAGCGGGTTGAGCACGATGTCCACGGGCGTCCCGTCGGGCAGCCGCGGCATGTCCTCCTCCGGGAGGATCTTGGCCACGACGCCCTTGTTCCCGTGCCGGCCCGCGACCTTGTCCCCGACGGAGAGCTTGCGCTTCGTCGCGACGTACACCTTCGCGAGCTTCACGACGCCTCGGGGAAGGTCCTCGCCGAGCTTGATCTTCTCGATCCTGCGGTCGCGCTCCGGTTCGACGTCCGCGATCCGCCTTCTGTACTCCTCGCGGAGGGCCATGACCTTCTCGTTCACCGCGTCGTCCTCGACGATGCCGCCCTCGAGGTCGAGCTTGTCGAGTCGAAGAAGCCCCATGACCTCTTCGTTGACCTTGCGGCCGGCTCGCACCACGAGCTCGCCGGTCCTCCGGTCGCGCAGCGAACGGGTCTTCTGGCCCTCCAGGAGGCCGTAGATCCGCCGGTCGCGGTCTCGCTCGAGCCGCTTCATGGCGGTCCTGGCCTCGGCCTTGATCTTCTCGATCTCCTTCGTGACGCCCTTCTTGCTGCGCTCGTCCCGGGCGCGGCGAGAGAAGAGCCTCGTGTCGATCACGACCCCGACCATGCCGGGCGGCGCCTTCAGAGACGTGTCGCGCACGTCGCCGGCGCGGTCCCCGAAGATGGCGCGGAGCAGGTTCTCCTCGGGCGTGAGCTCGGTCTCGCCCTTCGGCGTGACCTTGCCGATCAGGATGTCGCCCGCGGTCACGTGGGCGCCGACGCGGACGAGCCCGTTCTCGTCGAGGTCCTTCAGGCGCTCCTCGCTGACGTTCGGGATCTCGGGGGTGAACTCCTCCATGCCCCGCTTGGTCTCCCGAACCTGCGACTCGAACTCCTCGATGTGGATCGAGGTGAGCGCGTCCGTCTTGAGGATCTTCTCCGAGACGAGAATGGCGTCCTCGAAGTTGTACCCCTCCCACGGCATGAACGCGACGAGGAGGTTCGAGCCCAGCGCGATCTCCCCGTCCTTCGTCGATGCGCCGTCCGCGATCACGTCCCCGCGCTCGACGCGGTCGCCCACGCGCGCGATGGGGCGCTGGTTGATGCACGTGTTCTGGTTCGTGCGCTGGAACTTGCGGAGCTCGTAGTCGTCCACCGCCGGCGACCCGTCGAGGGTCTCCGTGTGCCGGACCGTGATGCGGTCCGCCGAAACCGACTCCACGACACCTGCGTGCGCCGCCACCGTGACCGCGCCCGAGTCGACGGCGATCCGGTGCTCGATGCCGGTCCCGACGAGCGGCGTCTCCGTCCTGACGAGCGGCACGGCCTGCCGCTGCATGTTGGAGCCCATGAGCGCCCGGTTCGCGTCGTCGTGCTCGAGGAACGGAACGAGCGCCGCGGCCGCGGACACGAGCTGCTTGGGCGACACGTCGATGTACTGGACGTCCTCCCGCGGCATCGTGGGGAAGTCGTCCTTGTAGCGGGCCAGGAGCGCTTTCTCGGTCAGCCTGCCGTCTGCCTCGATCGGCTCTCCGGCCTGCGCGATCACGTACTCGTCTTCCTCGGAGGCCGTGAGAAACTCCACGCGGCTGGTCACGTGCCCGCCGTCCACGCGGTAGTACGGCGCCTCGATGAAGCCGAAGTCGTTGATGCGCCCGTAGGTCGACAACGAGCTGATGAGGCCGATGTTCGGGCCTTCCGGCGTCTCGATCGGGCACATCCGGCTGTAGTGGCTGTAGTGCACGTCGCGCACCTCGAAGCCGGCGCGCTCGCGCGTGAGGCCGCCGGGACCCAGCGCGGAGAGCCTGCGCTTGTGCGTGAGCTCGGCGAGCGGGTTCGTCTGCTCCATGAACTGCGACAGCTGGTTCGAACCGAAGAACGCGCGCACGACGGCCGAGATCGGTCTCGAGTTCACGAGCGTGGCGAGGTCGAAGTCCTCGCTCTCCCCCGTGGACATCCGGTCCTTGATGACCCGGATCATCCGCGACAGGCCCGCGGACAGCTGGTTCTCGAGGAGCTCGCCGACCGAGCGCACGCGCCGGTTGCCCAGGTGGTCGATGTCGTCCACGCTCCGCTTGCCCTTGAGCACGTCGAGGAGCGCCCTGATCGTCGCGATGAAGTCGGCCCGCGTCAGGCAGATCGTGTTGAGCGGGATGTCCTCGTCGCGGATGGCGAGCTGGCGGTTGATCTTGTACCGCCCGACGTTCTTGAGGTCGTAGCGGTTGGGATCGAAGAACATCCTGTCCACGAGCTCCCGCCCGGCGTCTTTGCTCGGGAGGTTCCCGCCCTTCATGGTCTTGTAGATCTCCTGAAGGGCCTCCTCCTCCGAGTGCGTCTTGTCGCGCGCGAGCGTCGCCTCGATGACCTTCTGATCCACGGGGTCCATCTGCACGAGCTCGATCTCTCGGGAGCCGGCCTTCCGAAGGAGGCCGACGACCGTGGCCGTGAGCTTCTCGTCGCTCTGGACGATGATCTCCCGCGTCTCGGGGTTCTTGTAGGTCTTGGCGACGATGCGGCCGACGAGCTCGGCGTCCCTGTCCTTGTCGGGGCGCGCCAGGATCCGTCCGGTCTCGGTCACGAGGACGGACACCGTCGTGTGACCGAGGTCCCTGAGCTCCTTGACGTGCTTCGGCGCAAGCTCCTCGCCGCGCTCGGCGACGACCTCGCCGGTCTCCCTGTTCACGATCGTCTCGGCGAGCACGCGGCCGCACGGCTGCGTCTCGCGCGACGGTCGGGACGACGGAAGCTCGACGACCTCGCTTGTATAGAAGAGCGCCCGGATGTCCTCGTCCTTCGAGTAGCCGAGCGCGCGCAGGAAGGTCGTCATCCTGAACTGATGCCGACGGTCCGTCCGGATGAACATCTCGTCCTTGATGCCCATGCGGATCTCTACCCACGTGCCGCGGTAGGGGATGATCTTGGCGAAGTAGAGCGTCGTCCCGTTCGGGTGCACCCGCTCCTGGAAGAACACGCCCGGGGAACGGTGGAGCTGGCTCACGATGACGCGCTCCGCGCCGTTCACGATGAACGTGCCCCTCTCGGTGATGAGTGGGATCTCACCCAGGTAGATCTCCGCCTCCTCGGCCTCGAGGAACTTCCGCTGCCCGCTCTCCTTCGGCTCCCACCGCACGAGCCTGAGCGTCGCCTTGAGGGGCGCTTCGAACGTGAGGTTCCGTTCGCGGCACTCCTGGATGGTGTGCTTCGGCTGGCCCATGCGGAAGCCCTTGTACTCCAGGGTGTAAGCCCCCTGGTGCCCATCGACCGGGAAGAAGCGCCTGAAGATGTCGTCCAGGCCGGACGGCTCGCTCGACTCCGAGCTCCCGCCGCCGAGGCAGGACCGGAACGACGCGAGCTGCACGTCCAGGAGGTTCGGCATGGGAAGCTCCCGCTCGACCGGGAACTTCGAGTAGAATTTTCTCTCAATCTTGCGGGGTCCGCTCACCTCTGCGTCATCCTCCCTGCAGGCTGGGCCGCATCACGCGACGCCCTGCCGTCGGACACGGAATCCCGAAGAATCAGCCGCACCTACGCTCCCTCGCCAACGACACCTACTTCAGCTGGACCTTGGCTCCCGCCTCCTCCAGCTTCTTCTTGATGTCCTCGGCCTCTTCCTTGGTCGCACCCTTCTTCACGACCTGGCCGGGGTTGTCCACGAGGTCCTTCGCCTCCTTCAGGCCGAGGTCCGTCACCGCGCGGATGACCTTCACGACCTGGAACTTCTTCTCGCCGGTGTCGGCCAGGATCACGTCCCACTCCGTCTGCTCGTCCGCGGCCGCGGCAGCGGCGCCGCCCGCCGCGGGGGCGGCCATCATGGCCATGGGAGCGGCGGCCGTCACGCCGAACTTCCTCTCGAGGGCCTTCACGAGCTCCGCCATCTCGAGGACGGTCATCTTCTCGATCGACTCGAGGATCTTCCCGATCGTCTTGCTCATCGGGGCCTGCTCGACGGTCTCCACTGCGTCCTTCGTCTCGTCTGCCATCACACACCTCCAGCGTGGCCTTCTCGTGGGATCGCCCAACAACTCCTCGGCCGGCGCGCCGGAGCGCCGCCCACCATCGCGCTACTCCGCCGCCTCGGTCGCCCCGGCCGGCGCCCCGCCCCTCTCCTTCGCCACAGCGTCCAGCGTCGCAACGAAGCGCCTGAGGAGCTCGTTCAGGAGTCGCGCCAACCCCGACACGGGCGCCTGGAAGCCCGCAGCGATCTGCGCCAACAGGACATCGCGGGAGGGAAGCTCGGCTATCCGCCTGATGTCCGTGGCCGTCATGACCGCAGAGTCCACCCAGCCCGCCCTGATCTTCGGGGTGTTCTTCTGCTTCTCGAACTCGACCATGATCTTGGCCGCGGCCCCGGGGTCGCGCTCCGCGATCACGATCGCGTTCGGGCCGGTCAGGAAGCCGGAGAGGCTCCCGAGCCCGACCTCATCCATGGCTCGCCTCGCGAGCGTGTTCTTGGCGACGCGGCACCGCACACCGGCCTCGCGGAATCGCTTCCTGAGCTCGGTCGCCGTCTCGACGTCCATCCCGGTGAAGTCACCGAGGAAGACGACGGTGTTGCCGCGCAGGTCCTCCGTCAGTTCCTGAATGAGAACTTCCTTCTGTCGCTTCTCCATGCTTCGTTCGCTCCCCCGGTCGGGCGCCGGGCCCCTACTGCTTCACGGAATCCACGAGCGCCGTGACGTCCACCGGAATGCCCGGGCCCATGGTCGTGGAGATGGTCGCGCTCCTGATGTACTGCCCCTTCGCGGCGGCCGGCTTCGCGCGGACGATCTCCCGCGCGAGCTCGAGGAGGTTGCCCCTGAGCTGCTCGGCCGTGAACGACGCCTTCCCGAACACCGCGTGCACGTTGCCGGTCTTGTCCGTCCGGTACTCGATCTTGCCCGCGCGCGCCTCGGTGATCGCCTTGGCCAGGTCGAAGGTCACGGTGCCGCTCTTCGGGTTCGGCATGAGGCCGCGGGGACCCAGGACCTTGCCGAGCCGCCCGACGTCCTTCATCATGTCCGGCGTCGCGATGATCGTGTCGAACTCGAGCCACCCGCCCTGGATCTTCTCGATGTACTCATCGGACCCCACGAAGTCCGCGCCCGCGTCCTCCGCTTCCTTGACCTTCTCGCCCTTCGCCAGAGCGAGGATCCTCACCTTGCGGCCGGTGCCGTGCGGCAGGACGACCGTGCCCCGGATGAGCTGGTCGGAGCGCTTCGGGTCCACGCCGAGGCGGACGGCAAGCTCCACCGTCTCGTCGAACTTCGCGCTTGCCGACTGCTTGAGGAACTCGACGGCCTGGTCGAGCGCGCACGGGCCGCTCAGCTTGATCTTCTCGACGAGCTCCCTGTACCGCTTGCTTCTCTTCATCTTCTGCGTTCACCCTCCCTGGCGGATCGCCTTCGATCCTCCCGCGTTCCCGCGCGGTGTCGGTGGCGCGGGCGCCCGCCTCGCGCCGTCGCCGGCCGCGGCGCGCCGCTAGCCGACGATCTCGATGCCCATGCTCCTTGCCGTCCCCGCCACCATCTTCATCGCTGCCTCTTCGCTCGCCGCGTTGAGGTCCACCGCCTTGAGCTTCGCGATCTCGCGGACCTGCGCGAGCGAGATCTTCCCGACCTTGTCGCGGTTCGGGACCGGCGAGCCCTTCGCGAGGCCGGCCGCCTTCTTGAGGAGGACCGCGGCCGGCGGGGTCTTCGTGATGAAGGAGAACGTCCTGTCTGCGTAGATCGTCAGGACGACGGGGATGATCATGCCCGGCTGTCCCTGCGTCTTCGCGTTGAACTGCTTGATGAAGCCGCCGATGTCAACCCCGTAGGGGCCCAGGGCCGGGCCCACCGGAGGCGCCGACGTGGCCTGTCCGGCCGCCACCTGGAGCTTGACGGTACCGATGATCTTCTTCGCCATGCGTCATCCCCTCACCCGCTGCGTGTGCGCCGACGCGGCGGCCCCTGAGCTCGTGCCCGGGCCCCGCCGCTCGCATCGCGTCACGTGGACTCAACCTGAAGGAAATCGAGCTCGACCGGCGTCGCCCGTCCGAAGATGGACACCATGACCTTGATCTTGCCCCGCTCGGCGTCCACGTCGTCGATGAGGCCCTGAAACCCCGTGAAGGGGCCGTCGATCACTCGCACCTGCTCGCCGACCTGATACGGGATCTCCGGGCGCTCCTTCGACGGCTTCCGCTCGATGCGCCCGAGGATCCGATCGACGTCCTCCTGCTCGAGCGGTTGCGGCCCCGAGGTCGTGCCGATGAAGGAGAGCACGCCGGTCGTGGATGTCACGAGGAACCGCGTCTCGTCGTCGATCTCCATCTCCACGAGGATGTAGCCCGGGAACAGCTTGCGCTCGGCCGTCCGGCGCCTGCCGTCCCGCATCTCGACGAACTCCTCCTTGGCGATCACGATCTGACCGAAGCGCTCGCCGAGGTTCGCCTCGGCGATCTTCTTCTCGAGCTTGTCCCTGACCTTCTGCTCGTGGCCAGAATACGTGTGTACGGCATACCAGCGCTTCACAGGCGCAGTACTCCACCCGGCGAACCCGGATTGCGGACTGGCTGGCCCTGGCCTAGCGGAAGATCAAGGTGACCAGAAGGGACAGCGCCCGGTCGACCAGGCCGATGAACACCGCGAGAATCAGGACGATGACGACCACCACCGTCGTCGACTCACGGATCTCGCTCCGCGAAGGCCACGAGACCCTCTTGAGCTCGTTTCTGACTTCCCGCAGAAACCTGATCAGCTTCTCGAACATGACTCTCTCATCCGGACGCCTTGTTTGCAGGCGGTGGCAGGCCTGGAGGGATTCGAACCCCCAACATCCGGTTTTGGAGACCGGCGCTCTACCAATTAGAGCTACAGGCCTGCGCTGCGAGACCCTCGCGGACTACCCTTCGGCCGAGGCCTAGCGCGTCTGCTTGTGCACCGTGTGCTTGCCGCAGAAGCGACAGTACTTAGCGTACTCCAGGCGGTCCGGATGCTTTTGCTTGTTCTTCGTATATGTGTAGTTCCGCTGCTTGCACTCGCTGCACGCCAGCGTCACGATCTCACGCACGTCGTCCTGCCTCGCCGCTCCACGGGAGCGCTCTTACTCGATGATCTTGGTGATGGTGCCTGCGCCGACGGTCCTGCCGCCCTCGCGGATCGCGAACCTGAGCCCCTCCTCCATCGCGATCGGCGTGTGGAGCATGATCTCCATCTCCACGTTGTCACC
>VGIX01000049.1 GCA_016867725.1 Candidatus Effluviviaceae Genus I sp. | reverse complement strand
GGCTGCACGATGTCGAAGCCGCGGGCGACGACCACGATGGACGCGTTCAGGATCTCCGTCGTCGAGCCGGGCGGCGTCGTCATCGGGTTGTCGTAGTTGATGCTCCGGTATTCCATGACCATGCCGCTCGCCCGCACGAGGTCGCCCTCGAGCGGCGGGCTGGTCATGAGGTTCGGGGAGTACACGTTGAGGCCGTACTGCTCGAGGTCCTCGATGTACATGCTCGTCTTGCCGGCCTGGAAGATGCCCGGCGGGACCGTCGTGAAACCGACGACCGTCGCGTCCTCGCCCCACAGCGGCGAGTACCCGTTGTCGTCGTACGCCTGAACGTCGGCGATCGGCGTGATCGCGTCGTGGTAGCCGAAGATCTGCAGGGAGGCCGTCGGCATCACGTTGCCCGCGCGGTCCTCGACCCCCTGGATCGTGAGCCCGTACGACTGGTCCGGCGTCTGCGGGTCGGTCCTGAGGAGCGCCGTCCGCCCGTCGCGCGAGAGCCACGCCTCGAGCACCGAGATCCCGCCCGTGGCGACGTAGGAACCCGCGTCGGTCGCGGTCTCGGGGTCCATGGGCTCGCTGAAGGTCACCGTCGCGAAGACGTCGGCCACGGACGCGGCCGACGACGCCGACGGCGCGCCCACGTCCACCGGCTGGTTGACCGCCCTCGGCGTCGGCGTGGACGCGAGGAAGAGGTCGTCGCGGCTCGAGTCGGTGTCCGTCGAACTCGCGTCGCGGCCCAGCGAGTAGCCCTGC
The DNA here is from genome assembly GCA_016867725.1 of Candidatus Effluviviaceae Genus I sp. Classification (NCBI taxonomy): domain Bacteria; phylum Candidatus Effluviviacota; family Candidatus Effluviviaceae; species Candidatus Effluviviaceae Genus I sp. The sequence continues at coordinate 9,284 of VGIX01000049.1, read as the reverse complement.
GGCGGCCCGGGAACCCACGCATCGTCGCCGCTGCCGAGCCCGTCGAACGACGCGCACGGGTCCTCGAGCCAGTAGACGGGGTCCCGGTACTCGACGGCGTCCACGAGGTTCGCCCTCGTGCGGTCGGAAGAGAGGAACACGGCCTCGTACGACGGCGTGTTCACCTTGAGCGTGCCGTTGCCGTCCGGGCCGCCGAGAAGCCGGATCTCCTGCGACACGGCAGGGTTGCCGTTCGGCGGGGTCACGAGGATGAGGTTGGGCGTTCCGGCGTGGTCCACGTCGCCGTGCGTGCTGTCGAAGAGCTCGTAGTCGGGGTAGAAACCGAACACCGGCTGGAACCCCTGCGAAGCCGACCTCCGCGCGTCCTTGGCGACGACGAGGTAGCCGCCCGCCGCGATGCTCGCGCCGGACGGAAACTCCCAGAGGTTCACGCCGCCGCACACGCCGGAGTCGTCCATGTCCGTGAGCACCCACCCGGAGAGGTTCACCGCCTCGGCGCCGGGGTTGTGGAGCTCGATGAACTCCGAGCGGTCCTGGGAGTCCGCACCGTGCGCGTAGAGCTCGTTGATGAGCACGGCGCCCGCGGTCGCGAGCGCGCCGACGCCGACCGACGGCTGCCGCTGGATCGGCGTGAGGACGCCCCCGGCCACCGCGGTCGTGACCGTGAACGCGCCGGTGCCGGCCGACGAGGGCGGCACGACGCCGACGAGCCTGATCGTGCCCGGGGACCCGTACGCGAGCGACGCGCCCGCGACCGTCACGAGGCCCGCGCCGGTGCTGTCGGCGACGACCGACGCCCCCGCGAACGCCGGGCCGCTGAGCGTCGCGTCGCGCGCGAGGCCCGAGAACAACCACCCCACAGGCAGGCCCACCGAGAGGCGCGTGAGCGCCTCGCCTTCGCCCGTGAGCGCGAAGGACATCGTCGTGGGTTGCCCCGCGTACACGCGGTCCGGCGACACGGCGCAGAAGCCGCTGCCGGAGCCGAGCGCGCGCGCGTCCGCCCTCGACGGAGGGAGGATGCCGTGTCCGGGCTGCCCTCCCACCGCTCGGATGTCGGGAACGACGACGCCGTAGAGGTCGAAGGCGTTCGCCGGCCTCGGCGAGCCGTTCACGTCCGAGTCCACGTCGAACCAGATCCAGCACGAGCCGCTGCCGTCGGCGACCGTGGTCGCACGGTCCGCGGTCTGGACGGCGGAGGGCCACTGGCTGGGGAACGGCAGCGTCACGCCGCGCACGACGGCGTAGCTGCCCTCGTAGTCCTCTCCGCTCGCCATGACCTCGGCCGCCGTGAGCTCGACGGGGGCCGGCACGGGATTGCCGCGCGAGGTGATGCGGATGCGCGAGCCCGGCGCGCCGCCGGGGTTCACGAGGATGAACGTCCTCTTGCCGTTCGCCACCGACACGCGGCCCGTGACGAGGACGCTGTCACCGGCCGCCACGAACGGCGACGCCGTCAGGTCCTGGATCACGTTGACGCCGCCCGTCGCGTCCTGGATGTAGATGTCGTTCCTGCTCGCGAGGAGCCCCGTCGGGACCGTCACCACGCCCTTCACCGTCACCATCTGGGTCCACAGCGCGGGGTGCCCGTCGTCGTCGTCCGCGTTCACCTCCGAGATCGGGACGACCTGGGCGAGCGCGGGCGGCGCCAGGAGCATGAAGGCCGCCGTCAAGAAACAGAGTCTTCGCAGCATGGTCATGGCCCTTTCACCTGAGCTTCGCGCCGACGACCGCCGGCGCGGTGGCGACGCCGGCCGAGCCGTCCTCCTCCGTGATCTCGAACCGAACGATGTACACGCCCGGGACGACGAGCCTTCTCAGGTCGTCCCGCCCGTCCCACCCCCTGATCCGCTCACGCCCGAACTGCGGCAGCGCCGACCGGCCGTTGTACTCGCAGTCCACGAGGGACCGGACGACCCTGCCCTGAAGGTCGTAGACGGTCATGACGGTCCTGCTGCGGTCAGGCGCCGCGTAGCCGATCGGGAAGACCTCGCCCACGTCCGGGTAGAACGGCTTCGACTCAACCGAGAGCTCGGCCTTGGGCGCGTACACCGGCGCCGTCGTGTCGGGGATCCCGCCCTCCACGATGTCGCTCTGGTACCGGGGCACGAGCTCGTAGCCGTCGAAGTACGGCGACGTGCGGTCGTACTGGAGCACGACGCCCGTCACCGTCAGCGTGTCGCCGCTCCGGTACGGGGCGAACGTGATGTTGTCGTTGAAGTTGCGGAACACCTGGACGTAGCCCGTGTTGTCGCCGAGGTACATCGTGTTGTTGAGGTCGTTCTCAAGGACGATGCCGTACGTCCGCACGAACCGCCCCTCGCTCGACTCCCGCGCGATCTCGTCGATGTACAGGAGCGTCGGCTGCGGCTCCGGGTGACCCGTCGAGAGCAGCACGATGCGGTCCACGCTGTCGCAGAAGATCTCGGTCGTCGCCCCCGCTCCCGACCCCGGGCTCACGTACTCCTCCACGACCCCGGTCACCTGGACCGAGTCCCCCAGCGCCAGCACGGACCCGAGCGGCGTGTAACAGAACACGTTCACGCCGCAGTCGCCCTGCTGCACGTACATCGAGCTGTACTGCGGCTGGAAGATGCCGGGCGGAACGGTGATCTGGCCGCGCACGGTGACGAGCTGCCCCACGAGCGGCGAGAACCCGATGGCGTTGTACGCCTGGATGTCGCAGACGGTCACGGCGCGCGCGCCGGCAGCCGCGGCGAAGACGCACGCTCCCGCGGCGATGCTCGCGATCCCTCGTCTGATCCTCGGTCCCATCAAATGCTCCCTTCGTAGCGTCAGGGTGGCCCCGCGGCCGTCGCGCGTCCGCGCCCTAGCGAGCCGCCAGTGCCGCGTTCACCGCGGCCGCCGCGGCGGCAAGCGCCTCGCCCGGCGTCTTGTGCTTCCTGAGGGCGCTCTCCACCCCGGTCTCCTCGAGCGTCTTCCGCCCGGCGTACCACCCGGTCGCCCGCGGCTCGTAGCCGGCGAACTCGAACTGGTCAAAGACCTCCCGCCACCCCTCCACCTCCTCGAACCGGCGCGTCATCACAGGCAGGTCCATCGCGCTCATCCTGACGGGCGCGTATCCCGTCGCCGCCGCCCACCGCGCCGTGATCTCCGGACTCGTGAACCACTTGACGAACTGCCATGCCGCGTCCTTGTGCTTCCGCGGCGCGTCGGCGAAGATGGCCACGTTCGTGCCGGCGACGAGGCAGCCGCGCTGCGTGCCCGCGGGAAGCGGCGCGGTCGCCATCTGGAACGCGTACTTGCCGTGCATGAACGACAGCGACACCGTCGAGCCCTCGATCATCCCCACCTTGCCCGCCTGGAAGTCGTTCTGGTACTCGTAGCCGCTCGTGACCTTTCCGTACTCCGTGAGGAGCTTCACCATGAACTCGAGCGCCGCGACGCCCTCCGGGCGGTCGAACGCCGCCGCGGTCCCGTCCGGCGTCAGGATCGAGCCTCCGTTCTGAAGCAGGAGGTTCTGGAACATCCACGCGTCGATGCGCCCCGCCGTGCCCCACTGGTCCACTCCCCCGTCGCCGTCCAGATCCATCGTCAGGCGCCTGGCGTACTCTATGTACTCGTCCCAGGTGGCCGGCGCGCGGTCGAGCCCGGCCGCGGCGAAGAGGTCCTTGTTCCAGTAGAGGGCCCGCACGCTCTTGTTGAACGGCACGGAGTAGAGCACGCCGTCCCACGTGTTGTTCTCGATCATCCCCGGCAGGAAGTCCGCGAGCTCCTCGGCCGTAAGCCCGCTCGGGCCGCGCAGGTACTCCGTGAGCGGCTCGACGCTCCCGTTCTCGATGAGCTCGGCGGTCCACGCCTCGTAGACCTGCGCGAGGACCGGCGGCTGGCCCGCCGCGACCGCCCCCATGATCTTCTGCGACAGCGCCTCGTAGTTGGCGTTGCCGATGGAGCGGATGTCGGAGCCCGGGTGCGTGCGGTTGAACTCCGCCACGAGCACGTCGAGCGTGTCGCCCAGCGGGCCGCCCATGGCGTGCCAGAACTGGACGCCCGGGTCCTTCTTCCCGCAGGCGCTCAGGAGGAGCGCGCACACGACCATCGCGAGGACCGCGCACGCCAGCATCTTCTTCATCGCAACCCCCGATCGTGCTACCCCTTGATCCCCGAAGTGGCAAGACTCTGGATGATCTGCTTCTGCGCCATGAAGTACGCGACAACGAGCGGCGCGATCGAGAACACCGCGGCCGCCATCATGAGCTCGTGGTTGGTGCCCTGCTCCTGCGCGAACCGCGCGAGGCCGACCTGAAGCGGCCGCACGCTCGGCGTGTTCGTCATGACGAGCGGCCACAGGAACGAGTTCCACGTCGAGACGACCGTGAAGATCGAGACCGCCGCGAGGGTCGCCTTCGAGAGCGGAAGGACGATGCGCCAGAGGAACGCGAACCGGCTGCACCCGTCGATGATCGCGGCGTCGTAGAGGTCGTTGGGGATCGTCTTGAAGTGCTGCCGCAGCAGGAAGATGCTGAAGATGTACGCGAGCCACGGCACGATCATCGCCTGGTAGGTGTCGATCCACCCGAACTTGGCGAGGATGATGTAGGACGGCACGAGGTACACGGGCTCCGGCACCATCATCATCGAGAGGAACAGGAGGAACACGGCGTCGCGGCCCGGAAAGCGCATGCGGGCGAACGCGTACGCCGCGAGGCACGACGTCACGAGCTGCCCCGCGAGCGTGCAGAGGACGACGAACACGGTGTTCAGGTAGTAGCGCGCGAACGGCGCCTGGCGCCACGCGGCTGCGTAGTTGCCGAACCTGAAGCGGACCCTGTTGTGGAGCTCGTCGAGCGGCACGGTCATGGCCGGGCCGCCCTCGGCGGGCCGCACGACGGCCGTCCCCGCGCGCCCGTCGCGCGAGGCGACGTAGACCTCCCGCCACTCCCCGTCCGCGCCGCGCACGAACTGCCCCGTGGGGATCCACGTCGGCGGGAAGGTCAGGATCTCGATGGGCGACTTGAGCGACGTCGTGACCATCCACAGAAACGGCATGACCATGATGACGATGCCGAGCCACAGGAGCGCGTACACCCAGACCCGGCGCGCCGCGCGCCGCGCCCGGTGTCCCGCCGCCGCCCTCGCGCCGGCCGCTCGTGCCGCGCCGCCTGCTCCCGCCTCGGCCGCTTTCACTGCCGCGTCCGCCATCAGTAGTGCACCCTCTGCTCCACGACCCTCCGCTGGAGGAGCGTGAGCGACAGGATGATCGCGAAGAGCACGAGCGCCACCGCGCTCGCGTAGCCCATGTTCCCGCCGGCGTCGAAGCCCTTCTCGAAGAGGTAGTACACCGTGACCTTCGTCGTGCCCATCGGCCCGCCGATGGGCGGCCCGGTCATGAGGTAGATCTGCGTGAACACCTGGAACGACACGATGGTCGTGCTGAGGAGCACGTAGAAGGTCGTGGGCGACAGAAGCGGCCAGGTGATCCGCCAGAACATCTGCCGCGGGCTCGCGCCGTCAATGCGCGCGGCCTCGTAGTACTGGTCGGGGATGTTCTGGAGGCCGGCGAGGAAGATGACGATGTTGTAGCCGATGCCGCGCCACACGGAGACGATGACGACGGCGACGAGCGCGAGGCTCGGGCCCGCGAGCCAGCCGGGCCACCAGGTCCATCCGGCGGCGCCCGCGATCATGTCGAACACGCCGCGCGGCTCCTCGAGCCACTGGAGCGCCCTGCCCCCCGAAAGCGTGATGACGTAGTTCAGAAGCCCAAGCCGCGGGTGGAAGATCCACTTCCACACGACCGACACCGCGACGAGCGACGTGACGACCGGAAGGAAGTAGACCGTGCGGTAGAACCCGAGCGCGCGGATCCGTTGGTTGAGGAGCACCGCGGCGAAGAGCGCGAGGAAGAGGCTCAGGGGCACGACGCCGATGACGTAGTACGCCGTCGTGCCGAGCGAGCTCCAGAACACCGGGTCCTGAAAGAGGCGGGTGTAGTGCGCAAGGCCGATGAACCCGCGCAGCCGCCCCATCCGCACGTCGAAGAAGCTCACGAGGAACGCCGAGGCGATGGGCGCGAGACGGAAGACGGCGATGATCGCCGCGGCAGGAACGAGGTACAGGACCGCCGTCGCGGGGTCCATGAACCTCTTGCGCCTGAGTTCCGTGAGCCAGTCCATCGCATGCTCGCGCGCGGCCGCCGGGCGGCCGCGCTTCGGCCTACCAGCTGTGCTCCTCGACGACGATCTCGACGACCTCGCCGTCCGTCACCGCGATGAGGTGCCCGTAGCAGGGCGGGGCGTCTCGCGGCGTGTTCGGCACGACCCGGTCCGTGACGAGGTAGTCCGCCTCCACCGCGCGAATGCCCTGGAGGACGATCTCCTTCTCGAGGGCCGCCTCGACCATCGCGTTCGAGATGAGGGCGACGCGCGGGGAGACGTTGTCGAGCCAGAGCTCGGACGAGGCGTCGTTGTTGCCGTGGTGTCCGATCTGGAGGACGTCCGCCTTCGTGCCGGCTCGCCCGTACGCGTTGATGACGGAGTACTCCGCGAAGAACTCGGCGTCCCCGGTCGTGATGAACGACACCCCGCGGAACTCGATGCGCATCACGATGGAGTCGTTGTTGCCGTTCATCCCCTCGCCGCTCGTGCTCCCCTCGTCCGGGATGAGCCCGCCCAGGCCCGCCGCGAGCACCTCGACGCGGAAGCCCGGGGTGTCGTCCCAGTCGAGCGCGGGCGTGTTGTCGCTGCTGTCGCCGCGGCGGACGTAGGTCACGGGGATGCCGTAGGCCGTGAGCTTGCTGGCGACGGCCGGGATCATCGGGCTGAAGAGGTAGGTGGTGTCGGGGACGATGAACTCCGAGACGCCGAAGCGCTCGAGGATGCCCTGGCTCGCGGCGTAGCCGCCGTAGTGGTCGCCGTGGTGGTGCGTCAGCACTGCCGCGTCGAGGTAGCTGATGCCGTGGCCGTGGAGGAAGCTCACGACCCTGTTCAGGTGCGGGTCGCGGCCCGCGTCAATGAGCACGTTGGAGCCGCCGGGCGTCGTGAGGGCCATGGAGAGGCCCCACCCGACGTTGATCATCGCGAGCGTCATCCGCTCGCCGGTGAACGCGGCGCCGGCGACCGTCACGGGCATCGGCACGTCGCTCCCGTAGGCCTCGTTGCCCGCGCGGTCGCGGCTGCGCACCCGAAGCTCGTAGGACACCCCGTCTTCCATCCCCAGGAACGTCGCCTCGTGGGCCGTCGCGTGCGTCTTCGTGGCCTCGTAGACGTAGCGGTCGCGGGCTTGGCCTGCCGGACCGTACTCGAGCACGCAGAGCGCCGGCTCGTCGGTGGTCCAGACGGCGCGGCCGTCCACCACGGTGAAGCTCGTCACGACGGGGGGTTCGCGGTCCTGCGCGGGATCGAAGGGGTTGACGCCCCGCTCGCTGCAGGCGGGAAGAAGCAGCAGCGCGAGGGACACCGACGCCACGAGGAAGAGTCTGGCTCGTCCCATGGGTCCAAGCTCCTTCTGTTCGTTGCGAGAGGCGGGTTCGGCCCGGCCGCCGCGGCGGCGGCGAGGCACGGGGAGTGTACGGCAGGAGGGGGCGGGAGTCAAGGGAGGGAGGGGCGGGGGGCGGGCGGGCCGCCGCGATGCGGGCGTTGATCTGGGTCACGGTCCAGGGAGCATGCTCCCCCGGACACAACGGGACCCCGTCACAGATGGCAGGGTCCCGAGGGACCGGCCCTGATGCTGGCTGCTCCATGCTACTGCCTGTAGAGGGCCTTGATGCTGCTCCAAGTCGCGGGGCTCACGGGCGTTGGACCCTCATTCAGGTACGCGAACGTCTCCATCGCGTACCCAACCATGACAACAACGAGCAGGTCGAGATCTCCATCGCAGTCGAGGTCGGGCAGCGCGAGGCCCCAGCGACTGCCCGGAGGAAGCGCAATCCCCGTGAGCATGGCCGGGTTCTCGACGAAGCTCCATGACTGTGGAGTGCCCACGTTCTCCCAGCACGTGAGCGGGGTGTCTGTGCTGAACCCCAGGAAATCCAGATCACCGTCTCCGTCCAGATCTCCAAGCGCGATCGACGCCGGCGGCGGGAGGTAGACTGGGGGAATGTTGACAGAGCTTCCTCCCCACACTGGCGCCTGCGGCGTCCCGACGTTCTCGCGGAAGAACGCCCCCGCGCAGCCTGTGACCATGATCAAGTCGAGGTCCCCGTCACCGTCGAGATCCGCCAAGAACGGCACCGAGTAGTTCGCGCCGCCTTGGAACATCGAGGGATCGTACTGCCACGCGGGTACCTGCGGGGTCCCCACGTTCCAGAACATATGCAACTGCGGCTCGAAGCACCCGTAGATGAGATCAAGGTCCCCATCTCCATCGAGGTCTCCCAGCGTGGTCTGGCGGTATGAGCAGCTCGGAGTGCCTGGGAGCACGCCCATCTGGACCCGCCAGACCGGCGGCCCCGGGCAGCCCCCGTCGTTCCAGCACACGAAGTCCGAACCGCGAGCTATGTCGGCATCACCATCGGCGTCGAGGTCCCCCCAGGTGATCGAGCTCTGGATGCCCTGCGGAGCCTGCTCGTGCGCTGGTGTCCAGTACACCTCCGTCGCAGTCGCGGCGCCGCATCCCAACATCATCAGAGCAGCCGCCACTGTCATCGCCATGGCAGTGCGTGCCATATGTATCACCTCCGTCCGGGCACTCGACGCCACCGCGTCGGGTGTCATCTCCGGACCAGCGCTCCGTGTCTCACCGGTCGTCGTCCCCCGGCGTGTACCACACCCGCAGGACGGGGACCTCGCTCCCCGCGCCTTGGCCATCCGCCTGCCCGATGGACCCAGGCGAACCGCACTCGACCGCCGCAAGCAGCCCGCAGTTCGCAAGCGCGTCGGACGCCCATGCAGCCACAACGTCTGTCACGTCGAACCTCGCCGCCGAGCTCTCGCCGGGCTCCGCGAACCAGACCGCCTGCACGGACGCATCGTAGTCGCCGCCCGGAGTCGTCCACGCCCCGTCCCAGTCCACCGTGCCGCCGTCCCACTCCGCCGTCAGCGGATACGCCTCCAGCGGCACGCGGCTCGCGTGCCCGTCCGACGACACCGGCGCCCTCAACTCAAGAACCGCGAGGTCCACGCACCCCGTCCTCAGCTCCCCAGGGATCGCGAACCGCACGAGCATGCGCCCCTCCGGTCTCGGACCGTCGCTCTCGATGTACCCGACGTCCTCAGCCGTGAGCGTCAGCCTGGCCGCCTCAGCGGGCTGACTTGCCGCCAGAACCAGGAGGCAGCACGCCGGCAACCACCACCGTGCAGAACCGATGCCAGCCATGGCTCCGCCCT
>VGIX01000048.1 GCA_016867725.1 Candidatus Effluviviaceae Genus I sp. | reverse complement strand
GCGCACGTGCTGCGGGCGAGGGTCGTGCTCGCGTGCGGCGAGGCGCTCGACGTCGAGCGCGGGGCCTGCTGCGAGGAGGGCGGGCTCTTCGAGATCGAGCGGCTGGACGGGACCGTCGTCGAGGTTCCCGCGCCGCGGTACCGTGTGCCGGCGACCAAGAATGCGGCCGGTTACCACTCGGCGCCCGGCATGGACCTCCTGGACCTCTTCATCGGAAGCGAGGGCACGCTCGGCGTCGTCACGGAGGTCGAGGCGCTGCTGTCGCCGCGGCCCGCGGTCGTCCTGAGCGCGCTGGCGTTCTTCGGGTCGGACGACGACGCGGTCGCGTTCGTGCGGCGGGCGCGCGGCGATGGGCCTGGCGGTCCGCCGCCCGTCGGCGTGGCCCCGATGGCGCTGGAGTACTACGATCCGCGCAGCCTCGAGTTCCTGCGCGAGCGGAAGAGGGAGCAGGGTGCGTCCTCCTCGATCCCGGAGCTCCCGGCCGACGCGGCTGCCGCGGTGCAGTTCGAGCAGGGCCTCGACGGCGAGGAGGAACTTCCGGAGGTCTACGAAGCGTGGGAGACAGCGCTCACCGCGTGCGGGTCGTCCATGGAGCGCACGTGGGGCGGCATGAACGAGGCCGACCTCGCGAGGCTCAAGGCGCTCAGGCACAGCCTCCCCGAGGAGGTCAACGGGGCCGTGGCCCGCGCGAAGGCCGTGTACGCGGAGATCCACAAGGTCGGCACCGACCTCGCCGTGCCCGCGGACGCTCTCGAGGCCATGCTGACGGTCTACCGCGAGGGCCTCGCCGGCACGGGGCTCCGGTACGTGATGTTCGGGCACATCGGCGACAGCCACCTTCACCTGAACATCATCCCGGGCACGCCTGAGGAGCTTCGCCGCGCGAAGGCGCTCGCGCTGTCGTTCGCCGAGCGGGCGGTCGCCCTCGGCGGGAGCGTGTCGGGCGAGCACGGCATCGGCAGGCTCAAGCACGAGTTCCTGCGCGTGCAGTGCGGTGAGGACGGTGTGCGGCAGATGGTCGAGGTCAAGAGGGCGCTCGACCCGGGCGGCGTGCTCAATCGCGGTGTGATGTTCGGTTGGGATGCGGCCTGAGGCCCGACGGGGCGGAGGCGACGTGATCGAGATCGTCGAACACCGGTCTCTCGACGCGGCGGACCTGACGCGGGCGTGGGACGATCTGACCGACGCGGGCTCGTGTCCGAGCATCTTCGTGAGCCGGCCGTGGGTGGCGGCGTGGGCCGCGGCGTTCGGCGGCGGGCTTGAGCCGCTCGCGCTCGTGGGCGTGGACGCGGGCGTGCCCGTCGGCCTCGCGCCGCTCTTCGCGCGCGGGCGCGTCGTCGAGTTCCCCGTGAACTTCCTCTCCCTCCGCGGCGAGGCGCTCGTCTCGGAGTGCGACGCGCCCGCGTTCCTCGGTGCGGCGCTCGGCCACCTGAGGCGGCGCGGCGTCGCGGCAGCGCTTCGCAGCGTCCCCCGCGACTCGCCGACCTACGGGGCGCTCAGCGCGTGCCGCGACGCGGGCTACCTGCCGCTCGAGACGCCCGGGCGCGTGTCCCCGCACGTGGACATCGCCGGGTCGTGGGACGAGTACCTCGCGTCGCGTCCCCGGAAGGTCACGCACGAGTGGGAGCGCAAGCTCCGGAAGGCCGAGCGGGAGGCCGGGTTCGTCTTCCGCGAGCTCGCCCCCGACACCGACCTCGACGCCCTTGTGGCCGGCTTCGTGGCGGTGGACGCGCGCAGCTGGAGAGAGGGCGAGGGGACGTCCATCGGAGGGCGTGGGGCGGAGGGGTTCTACGGGGACGTCACGCGCGTCCTCGCGGGCGCCGGCCGCCTGAGCTGCTTCTGGCTCGAGGTGGACGGGCGGGCCGTCGCCTTCGTGTACGGCGCGGTCTTCGGCGGCGTCTACTACGCGCTCAAGACCTCGTTCGACGAGGCGTTCTCGAAGCTGTCGCCCGGCGTCGTGCTCTTCCACGGGGCGATCCGCCGCGCATTCGAGGCGGGGCTTTCGCGCTTCGACTTCGTGGGCGAGACGGCGCGCTGGAAGGAGGAGTGGGCGACCGGGCGGCGCGAGCACGCGTCGGTCGTGCTGTATCCTGCCGGGCCGGGCGGGCTCGCGGGCTACGCGCGGGATGCGTGGCTCAAGCCGGCCGTGAGGCGTCTGCGCGGGGGCCGGCCGTGAGGCGCCCGCGCGGCCGAGGACCCCGGGCCGCTGCCTGGGCATCGAACAGCGCCCGTCGGAGCTGCGCGGGCGAAGCGGGGCGGAGATCGTGAACGGACAAGGCGACATCGACGAGCGGGAGTATCAGGGCTATCTCTCCACGGCCACGAGGCAGGCCGGCTTTACGTTCGCGGGCCGCGTCTTCGGGCTCGCGCTCGGGTTCGTTGTGCAGGCGGTCGTGGCGCGGCTTCTCGGCGCCGAGGCGCTCGGCGTGTTCGTGCTCGCGTGGACGATCGTGATGGGACTCGGGGTTCTCACGACCTTCGGGTTCGAGGGGAGCTTCTGTCGCTACATCGCGATGTACGTCGGCCAGGGGCGCGAGGACCGTGCGCGCGCTGTCCTCGCGCACGGCGTGCGCTTCGGCCTGCTCGCGAGCGTCGTCGCGGCCGTGGCGCTCGCGCTGCTCCGCCGCCCGCTCGCCCTCTCGGTCTTCAAGGAGCCGCGGCTCGAGCAGGCGCTCCTCGTCATCTCGCTCGCGATGGTCCCGTACACGCTGAGCCTGCTCTACGCCGCTGCACTCAGGGCCGTCAAGGACATGAAGCGCAGCGTGATCGCCTCGGAGATCTCGTTCCGCGTCTCCCGTCTGGTCGTCTTTCTCGCGCTCTTCTTTCTGGGGATGCGGCTTCAAGGCATCGTCACGGCGACGGTCCTCGCGTACGCGGTCTCGATGGCGATCGGGATCGTCTTCGTCCGCAGGCGAGCGCCGTACCTCGTCGCCGGCCCGGCGGGGGACATCCCGAGGCGCGAGTTCACAGGGTACTCGGCGTCCATGCTCGCCGAGACGACCACCGCGTTCGCGCTCACGCAGAGCGGGAGGCTCTTCCTCGGCTTCTACATGAGCGCGGCCGACGTCGGCATCTACAACGTGGTCGCGCTGCTCGCGAGCCTCGCGATGCTGTTCACGATGTCGTTCAACGCGATCTTCTCGCCCATCATCGCCGACGTGTACCACCGCGGGAACGAGAAGCTCATGGCCTCGCTCCTGAGGGCGATCACGCGATGGATCGTCCTCCTCACGTTGCCCGTTCTCGCCTGGCTCATCGTCGCCGGCAGAAGCGTGCTCGGCCTGTTCGGGACGGAGTTCGTCGCGGGCTATGCGGCGCTCGTGGTCCTCACGGCGGCGCAGGTCGTCGACTCGATGTGCGCGTCGGTTTCGAGCTGTCTCGCGATGACGAGGTTCCAGCGCTTCAACGTGGTCAACATCGTGGCGATGGCCGTCGTGAGCGTCGCGCTCAACGCGACGCTGATCCCCAGAATGGGCATCGCCGGAGCGGCCGTGGCGACGGGCATCGCGATCGTGCTCGTCAACGTCGCTCGGCTCGTCGAGGGGAGGGTGCTTCTCGGCGTTGTCCCGTACGACCGCTCGACGCTCAAGGTCGCCGTCACGGGTGCGGTGCTGATGGGACTTGCGGTCGCGGCGCGCCGCGCGCTGGCCGCTCCTGAGGGCTGGCCCTGGTCGGTGGCCGTCCTCGTCGCCGGCTACGCCGTCACGGCGGGTCTGACGCTCGCGCTGGGCGTGGGCGCCGAGGACCGGGCGGTCCTCGGCGGCGTGCTCCGGAGGCTGCGGCGGTCGGAGGGCGGCGAGTGAGCCCGGCGCGAGCCGGAGCGCGCGCCCCGGGTCACGGGTTCCTCGGCCGGTCCCACTTCTCGTCGAAGTAATCCAGCCGGTGCATCGGCATCACGACGCTCGTCGCCACGTTCGAGAGGTGCGAGCAGATGCGCTTCAGGTGCCTCGCGAGCAGGGTGTAGAGCACCGCGAGGCGGCAGGGCAGATCGTCCTCCAGAAGATCCTCGATGATGGCCTCGCAGTCCTTCGCGAGCTTCCGCCCGCGCTCCACGGCGTCGCGACCGATCTCGGCATCGGACTCGCAGAAGGCCCGTACCGTCGGGCCGAAGAGCGCCTCCGTCTCCGCGAGAAGCGTGCGGAACCGCTGCCCGTACCGCCCGTTCTCGAGCGGCCCGCCGAGCGCCTCCGCCACCTCGAGGACGTTCTTGCACATGTCGCCGATGCGCTCGGCGTCCTTCGAGATGCTCATGAGGACGAGCGAGATGGAGACATCGGCTCCCGTCGAGATCGTGAGGTGCTCGACGAGCTGCTTGCGGATGTTCCGCTGGATGTGGTTGATCCGCCTGTCGGTCGCGTAGATCATCTCGTGGGTCTCGCGCGAGAGTTTCGCCTCGCCCGTGAGAAGGGCCGCGATCGGGCGGAACATGTTGACGCCTTCCGCCAGCATCTGCTCCATCTCCGTGTACATCTGGTCCAGAAGCGGGCGACGCCTGAATGCCTCGATCAGATCCCTGAACACGGCCGTTCTCCTTGCTAACGCAGCCTGTCGATCAGAATGAGCGCGAGGGGGACGGCGTAGAAGACCCCCACGACGAAGAACACCACGTTGCGTCTCGAGCGAACCGCGGCGTCGGCGAGTTGCCGCGCGAGGAACATGGGGATCCGGCGGAGCGGGCGCGCGGGATAGAAGATGAGGACCCCCACGACGTTGAAGATCGTGTGCGTGAGCGCGACCGCGAGTCCGCGGACATCGCCAGCGAGCGACGCGAGGAGCGCTGTGACAGTGGTCCCGATGTTGGCCCCGAGCGCGACGGGGTAGACCTGTTCGAGCGACACGATCCCGGCGCCGGCGAGAGGAACAAGGAGCGACGTCGTAACCGAGCTGCTCTGGATCGTCCCCGTCACGGCGAGTCCGACCAGGATGCCGAGCGGCCCGCCGCGTCCCAGGATACGGTCGAGCGCGGCCTCGGCCCGCCCCGTGGCGAGCGCGCGCGTGTGCGACACGAGGAGCGTGAGCGACCCGAAGAGCAGAGCGAACCCGAGCACCACGGCCGCGGCCGGCGCGTGGCCGCTGAAGGCCTGCTCCAGAAGCGCGAAGACCCGCTTTGCGGCGGGGTCGATGAGGAGCTTGATCGGGCCGCCGAACTCCAGGGACCGTCCCCCAGCGAGAGCGTTCGCGAGGGTGGTCGCGGCGCGCGACACCCATCCCGTCGCAAGCTCGAGAGGGAAGATGCAGAGCACCGTCAGGATGTTGAAGAAGTCGTGGACCGTGGCGGCCGCGTAGGCCCTCCGAAACTCCGCCGGACGACCGATGTGGCCGAGGGAGACGATGGTGCACGTCACGGTGGTTCCGATGTTCGCGCCCATGATAATGGGCACGGCGTTGCGGATGCTGAGGAGCCCCGCGGACACGAGACCGACCACGGTCGAGGTGGTGATGGACGAGCTCTGGACGATGCTCGTGGCGAGGAGCCCGACGAAGAGCGCCACGAACGGGTGGGAGGTCGTGGCGATCAGGTTCTGCGAGAAGCTGCCTCCCAGCCGCTCGAACCCGAACCCGAGCAGGCGCATGCTGGCGAGGAAGACATAGAGGGCCGCCACGACGGCGGCGAGGCGCGCGACGGTCCGGAGCGTCTCGCCGCGCGCGCCTTCGGGGGCCGGGCACGCCGGCCCAGGATCTCGGGTCTGTGTGATGATGGGAACCACCGTTCCGGAAAGCGCGCGTCCACCCTCAAGACACCGGGGCGGATTGTACATGTCGGGAGGCCCCTGTCAACCTCGACGCCCGCGCGGCCGGAGTCGGTGGCGGCCGAGGCGCGACTGAACGCCGGTCACGGATACTGAGTGCCGGCTCGGTTCTCTTTGACGCCCGGTCGCGAGAGCGGTAGAATCGGCCGGCGTTGTCGAGGTTCCGCGGAGGCCGCGGGACCACCAGCAGGGACCCGGAGGAGCTCATGGGCAATGAGACGCTGAAGGACGCCTTCCTCGAGCTCATCCGTCGGGCGGCGACCGATCTGAGGCCCGACGTGATGGACGCCATGAGGAAGGCCGCGGCCGCGGAGGGCAAGGGGACGCCCGCCGCGTCCGTTCTCGAACAGAAGATCGAGAACGTGCGGCAGGCTGCCGAGGGTTCGACGCCGGTGTGCCAGGACACCGGCGCGCTCGTGTTCTACATCGACTACGGTCCCGACCACCGGCAGAAGGACATCGAGGAGGCCGCGAAGGCCGCGACCATCGGCGCGACGGAGAAGTACTACCTGAGGCCCAACGCGGTCGACTCCATCACGGGCAAGAACACCAGGAACAACGTCGGTCTCGACGCCCCCCACTTCTCGTTCAACCAGCGCGACGAGAAGGGGCTGCGGGTTCGCCTTCTCCTCAAGGGCGGGGGATCCGAGAACTGCGGCGCGCAGTACAAGCTGCCGGACGGGAAGCTCAAGGCCGGACGCGACCTCGAGGGCGCGCGCAAGTGCGTCATCGATGCCGTGTACGCGGCGCAGGGCAAGGGCTGCCCGCCGGGCATCGTCGGCGTGTGCGTCGGCGGCGCCAGGGACACGGGGTACGCCTGCGCAAAGGAGCAGTTCCTCCGCGCGCTGGACGACAGGAACCCCGACCCGAAGCTCGCGGAGTTCGAGACCAGGCTGACAGGCGAGCTGAACGAGCTCGGCGTCGGGCCGGCGGGGCTGGGCGGCAAGACGACGGTGCTCGGAGTGAAGATCGGTGCGCTGCACAGGATGCCGGCGTGCTACTTCGTGTCCGTGGCGTACTGCTGCTGGGCGTACCGTAAGGCCTTCATGACCGTGAGCGCGGAAGGGGAGGTGACCCACCATGATCGAGCTTAAGCTCCCCGCTTCCGATGCCGACATCAGGAAGCTCAAGGCGGGGGACGAGGTCGCCATCACGGGAACGCTCATCACCGCCCGCGACGCCGCGCACAAGTACCTCATCGACACCGATGGCGCGGAGGTGCGCGACATCCTGAACGGCGGCATGGTCTACCACTGCGGTCCCGTCGTGAAGAAGGACGCGAGCGGGAAGTACTCGTTCGTGGCGGCCGGCCCGACGACGAGCATCCGGACCGAGCCGTTCGAGCCGCCGGTCATCGAGAAGTACCACCTGCGAGGCGTCATCGGGAAGGGCGGGATGGGAGCCGGCACGCTCGCGGCGTGCAACAAGTTCGGGTGCGTGTACCTGTCGGCGCTGGGCGGCCTCGCGACGACGCTCGCGCGGTCGGTCGTGGAGGTGCCGGCGGTGTACAAGCTCGAGGAGTTCGGCGTCCCCGAGGCCCTGTGGGTGATCAAGGTCAAGGGGTTCCCCGCGGTCGTGACGATGGACTCGCACATGAAGTCCATTCACGACGACATCGAGACCGCGTCGAAGAAGAACTTCGAGCGCCTCATGGCGAAGTAGGCTCGGGATCGCGACAGGCGACCATGGTGAAACCCCCTTCCGGCACGGCCGGGAGGGGGTTTCGGTTGTCCGAGCTCTGCCACTATGGTACAATCTGTGTGTGGGCTTCGGGAGCCGAAGCCCCGTCTTGAGTATCGGCGGCGGTCGCTCCGATCGCCATTCCGTCTTGCATGGGTCCGCCAGGACCCCTGCAGAGGAGGGGACAATGCGGTTTCCGCGAACCCTGATCGTGGCCATCCTGGCCGTGCTTGCGGTGACGCCGTCTGCGGCGTCCGCGAGGTGGATCGACTTCGGTTCCGTGGCCCCCTACGCCTCGCCGGACGTGACCCTTCTGCGGTCCGGTCCGGACGGGGCGACGCTCGCCATCGAGATCCCCGGCCTCACGGCGGAGGACATCTCCACGGAGGCGGGCGCCTTCACGCTGGTTTCCATCCCCGGCGCCGGCGTCACGACGGACATCGGTGCTCCGCTGCTCCCGGTGATCCGCCGGCACATCGAGATCCCGCAGGGCGCGGTGCCGCGCCTCCGGATCATCCGCGCCGACTATGCGGAGTCGAGCCTCAGTGATCTCGGAGTCACCGCGCGGCTCTACCCCGCGCAGCCCTCGATCCCGAAGGTGCCGGGCGCGATCGAGTCGGCCGAGTTCGTGATCGACGAGGCGGCGTATGCGGCGAGGGGGTTCCGGCCGGACGCAGCCGCCGTGCTCGGTGAGATCGGCGACGTCCGAGCGCATCGGTTCGTCGAGCTGAACGTGCATCCTGTGCAGTACGACCCGGCGGCCGGGACCGTGCGGTACCTTCGCAGCATCGAGGTCGCCGTGGAGTTCGACGGCGCCGACTGGGCGGCGACGGAGAGCGCGCTCGCGCGCTACGCCTCGCCAGACTTCGACGAGTTCGCGCGGCGCCAGTTCGTCAACGCCGACGCCTTCCAGAGCAGGGCGCTTCTCACGCTTCCGATCGGCTACCTGATCATCGTGCACGATGCGTTCGCCGAGGAGATCGAGATGCTGGCCGGGCTCAGGCACCGCCTGGGCTACCGGACGACGGTGACGAAGACCTCGCAGATCCCCGGCGGCGTCACGACGACGGCGATCAAGGCGTACATCCAGAACGCGTACGATACGTGGGATGTCGCACCGACCTTCATCCTGCTCGTCGGCGACACGCCACAGGTCCCGTGCTTCACCGGAAGCTCCTCGTCGTCCGGGTCGGACCTCTACTACACGACGATGGGCGGGACGTCGGACTGGCTTCCCGACATCTCCATCGGCCGCTTCTCCTGCCAGACCGAGGCGCAGGTGACGCTCCTGGCCGACAAGACCGCGAAGTACCTCCGCTTTGCCCTCTCGAGCGGGACCGACTGGATCAAGAAGGCCACCTTCATGGCCTCGATCGACAACTACACGATCTCGGAGGGCACGCACAACCACGTCATCAACACGTGGCTCAACCCCGCGGGGTACACCTCTTACAAGCGCTACTGCCAAACGTACAGCGCGAATATCTCTCAGGTCATCGGCGACATCAACGGCGGCATCTCGCAGCTGACGTTCTCGGGCCACGGCGACGTGAACGCCTGGTCCGACGGCCCGGCGATGAGCCCGAGCCAGGTCAACGCGCTCACGAACGTGGACAAGCTGCCGATCGTGCAGTCCTATTCGTGTCTCACCGGGAAGCTCGAGCAGGCCTGCTTCGGCGAGACCTGGACGCTCGCGCCGCACGGCACGGCGCTCTTCTGGGGATCGTCCACCTACTCGTACTGGACCGAGGACGACGTGCTCGAGAAGGGCGTCTACAACGCGTGGTTCGGCAACGCCTACAACTGGGCCCGCGGGATGTTCAACGAGGGCCTCTGGGCCGTGTACCAGTACTACTCGGGCGGCGGCCGCACCAAGGCGTACTACGAGCAGTACACCCTGTTCGGCGACCCCGCGTTCGACACGTGGACGAACCCGCCGGCCGAGATGGTCGCGACCTACAACTCGGTGTTCCCGGTGGGCGGCGAGACCTTCTCGATCGACGTGACGACCTCGGGCAGGGCGCCGGTCGGGAACGCGCTCGTGTGCCTGTACATGGACGGCGAGGTGTACGAGACCGCCTACACGGACGCGAACGGGCACGCGGACATCGTGCTGTCCACGCCGCCGGCCACCGTAGGGACGATGGATGTGTGGGTCAGCAAGCACGACTTCATCCCGCACTCGGGGTCGGTGGACGTGCTGGTTCCCGTGACCTACACGATCGTACCGTCGTCGGTTCCGATCAACGAGGCGACGGAGGTGGTGGTGACGGTGTGGGACAGCGAGTCTCAGCTGCTGCCTGGGGTGGTGGTGACGATCGACGGGTGGGGGATCGGTGCGGTGGTGGACACGACGGACGCGTCGGGCGAGGCGTCGCTGGTGGTGCTTGCGCCGTACGGCGAGAACCTGACGGTGGTGGGCCGCGAGCCGGGTCAGAGCTACAACTGCCTGAACGACGTGCTTCCGGTGACGGGCGGCCTTCCGTTCGGGACGGCGGACATTGCGGCCGGTGTGCCGCTGATCGGGCTTGTGGGCTCGTTGACGCCCCACTACGAGGGTGAGATCGAGGGGACGACGGACGAGACGGGGTTCGACCTGTACGCGGTGGGTTGCGGCGTGGACGCGGTGGGGAACG
>VGIX01000047.1 GCA_016867725.1 Candidatus Effluviviaceae Genus I sp. | reverse complement strand
CCCCCCCGCCCCCCCCCCCGCACCCCCCCGCCCCACCGCCCGGCCCCCGGCGCGGTGTTTACTTCCCCTCCCGCCTGTGATAGCCTCCCGGAACGATTCCGCCCACGGGCTGGGGCCTTTCGCTGCACCCGCGGCCCGCTCGCCCATACCGTTCGAGGCGTCGAAGGGACCCCTCACAGACCCAAGGAGAGCGTCATGGCCATCAGGAGTTCGAAGACCGGGCAGGTGACGAAGAGCTACACGGTGGAGGAGCTCAAGGACGCGGCGAACCTCATGCGCGGGTACAACCTCGTCGCGCTCGCGGCCGCCGGGTCCGGCCACGCCGGCGGGACGCTGTCCATCATGGACATCACCGCCGCGCTCTACCTCCACGTCGCGGACCACGACCCGAAGAACCCCTCGTGGCAGGACCGCGACCGCATCATCTGGTCCACCGGCCACAAGGCGCCGTCGCTCTACCTCGGGCTCGGCATGGCCGGGTTCTGCGACGTCGAGGACGTCGTGACGCTCCGCAAGCTCTACTCGCCCTTCCAGGGACACCCCCACTGGCTCAAGCTCCCCGGCGTCGAGGTCTCGTCGGGGTCGCTGGGCCAGGGCCTGTCGGTCGCCGTCGGCATGGCGCTCGCCGCGCGCCTCGACAAGCGCGACAGCCGCGTCTACTGCATCATGGGCGACGGCGAGCAGCAGGAGGGGCAGATCTGGGAGGCCGTGATGGAGGCCGGGCACTTCAAGCTCGACAGCCTGTGCGGCATCATCGACAAGAACCGGCTCCAGATCGACGGGTGGGTCGAGGACGTGATGGGTGTGGACCCGCTCGTGGAGAAGTACAAGTCCTTCAACTGGAACGTCATCGAGATCGACGGTCACAACATGGAGGAGATCGTCGATGCCTTCGAGCGCGCCAGGATGACCAAGGGCAAGCCGACGCTCATCCTCGCGGACACCGTGAAGGGGAAGGGCGTGAGCTTCATGGAGGACGTGGCGGGGTGGCACGGGAAGTCCCCGAGCATCGAGCAGATGTGGGAGGGGCTCAAGGAGCTCGGCCTGGACAAGAAGCTCCCGGTGCAGCGGCTCCTCAAGAAGGCCGCCGGCCATCAGGCGAAGGCGGCGAAGAAGCTCGAGGCCAAGCAGCCGAAGTTCTCGCGCGACTACTTCTGGAACTGCTCGCAGACGATGCGGGCGGACATGGACCCGACCAGGATGGGGTTCGGGCGATGCCTCGCCGAGAAGGGCGGTGACGAGCGGGTCGTGTGCCTCGGCGCGGACATCTCCGGCTCCATCACCATCAGCTACTTCTACGAGAAGAACCCCGAGCGGAAGGACCGCTGGATCTCCGTCGGCATCGCCGAGCAGTCGGGGACGGGCGTGTGCGCCGGCCTCGCGAAGGAGGGCAGGCTGCCGGTGTTCGGCACCTACGGCGTGTTCGCGTCCGGGCGGAACTGGGACCAACTCCGGACGACGGTGTGCTACGGCGGCTTCAACGTCTTCATCGCCGGCGCGCACGGCGGCGTGTCGGTCGGGCCGGACGGCGCGACGCACCAGGCCCTCGAGGAGTTCTTCCTGATGTGCGGGCTCCCGGGGATGCACATCGAGGTGCCGTGCGACGCGGTCGAGACGAAGCGCGCGAGCGAGCACCTGCTCTTCAAGGTCAAGGGGCCGAAGTACCTGCGGTTCGCGCGCGAGGCCACGCCGGTCGTCACGGACGAGAAGACGCCGTACGCGTTCGGCAAGGCCAACGTCATCCGCTTCCGCGGCCCGAAGGACCGCTTCAAGGACGCCTTCCAGCACGCGCTCGCGTCGAAGTACAAGAGCGAGGGCGAGGACCTCACGATCGCCGCGTGCGGGCCGTCGGTGCCCGAGGCGATGCGCGCCGCGTGGATCCTCAAGAACGAGTACGACATCGAGACGAGGGTGTTGAACGTCCACACGGTCAGGCCGCTCGATGAGGCCGCCATCATCGCGGCCGCGGCGGAGACCGGCATCGTCGTGACGGCCGAGGAGCACCAGGTCGGCGGGTTCGGGAACCTCGTGGCCGCGGTGCTGGCGAAGGCGCCCGCGCTCTACGGACTGCCGGTGGGCGTCGGGATGGTCGGCGTCAAGGACCGGTTCGGCGAGTCGGGCGCGCCGTGGGAGCTCGTGAAGGAGTTCGAAGTCTCGGCGGAGCACATCGCCGTCGAGGCGAAGCGTCTGTACGACCTCAAGGTGAAGCGGCTCACGTCGAAGCCGGCGGCGGGCGGCACGAGGACGTCGGCGCGCGGGCGCGGCGGGAAGGCCCATGCGCGGACGGCGAAGAAGAAGGCGCCCACCCGAGCGAAGAAGCCCGCGGGCAGGAAGTCGCCTAGAGCGACCACCTCGGGGCGGGGCGGGAGGAGGCGCTAGGCCTCCGCTCGGCGGCGCGCGCGGCCGCGTCTACGGCGCGCGTCGCCCGCGCCAGGCCGGCGGTGTCCCTCACGTCCACGGAGGGCCCGCGCGGCAGGATCCTGACCCTGAGGAGCGGCCCGCGCACGGACATGCGCAGGAACGGTCTTCCGCGGTAGCGCACGGTCGCCGTCGCGCCGCGCACGGACAGCGCGCTCCCGTCGATCCCGCACCGCTCGATGAGGTGGTCGAGGACGACGCGGAGCGCGTTCCGCATCCAGTGCACGCTGAACCTGTTGGAGAGCTTCTCCACGCGCTGGAACAGCTCGCGCCGCGGGTCGGGGACGCAGTGGCGATAGACGAAGTCGCGCGCGTTCTCGAACAGCACCGGGCGTCCGGCGCGCTCGACGAGGAGCCGCGCGAGGAGATCGGCGGCCTCCTCGGAGTGCCTGTTCAGAGCGCGCTCGAGCACGTCCTCGAGCGGCTCCTCGCCGCGGCGGAACCGCGCCGCGCCCAGCTCGTACACGATCGCGTTCCCCGGCGGGTCGGCCCGGAACCCCGAGCGGTGCACGACGTCGGCGATGCGCCCCGGCGGGAGCATCGCGGAGACCTCGGTCTCGCCGGACCGCGCGGCGATCGCTCGCACGTCGCGCGCGAAGCGGGCGAGGTCGGCGTCGCTGCCGTCGGCGTACCCCAGGCAGACCTCGCCGTCAATGCGCCCGCGGTCCCACACCGCGACGGCCCGCACGTGTCCCTTCCTCGGCAGCACGAGCACGCGCCCGTCGGCGATGAGCCGGCGGATGCGCCGTCTGTCGAGCGCGGGGAACGTCCACGACACGCCGTAGAGCCCGCTCATGGCACGGTGGCATTCGGACGCCAGGACGAACCGCGTGACCGCGTCGCGGTCGCGGCCGATCGCGACGCGGGAGAGGAGGGAGCGGGCGGGCTCCGTCGGCGCGACGAGGTACCTGCCGCGCGCGACGAGCCAGAACCCGCGCACCTCGGCGAGGTGGCGGGACGCCGCGTTGGACAGCCCGGTCGCGTAGCGGATGCTCTTCGGTCGGAGGCTGAGCGCCGCGCGGAACGTCCCTCTGTTGATCTGCCGCGAGAGGCCGCGGCCCTGGAGCGCGGGGTCCAGCCTCAGTCCCTCGAGCCACACCTCGCCGGGCGCAAGCAGCGTCACCTTCGACATGCCGACCGGGCGCCCGCCGAGCGTCGCCGTGAGCAGCATGCCGCGCCGGTCGAGGAGCCACTTGTCCCAGACCGCCGGGAGATAGTCGGTGCCGCCCCAGATGCGAGACGCCATCTCGAGGATGGCGTCCCGATCCGAGGCGCGGGCTCTTCTCACAACAAGCCGCTCGGAAGCGCGGCGAGTTCCGCGTCTCATCGCCTCTGCCCACGGTAGCCGACGGGGCACTATGGTGCGTTGACGCGGAGATGATACCTCGGACCGCGTCGAGCATCAAGCGCTCGTTGCGACCGCGCTTGCCACGTGCTATACTGCGCAAGCGAAGACCCGGGCGTCGCCCCCGCGCGCGTGGCGAGGGCCGCGCCCGGGCCTCTCTAGGGTTTTCCTGAGCCGGGTGTCGGCGTTCTGGGCGGGGGCGCGCCCGCCCGAGAAAGGAAGACGCTGCATGAGAGCGATGGTTGCCGTCCGGCCGATGCTCCCCCTTCTCGCCGTGGTCTGCGCCGCGCTGGTCACGGGCACAGCAGCCGCCGGCGTCGTCGTACAGCGGTACGAGTTCAGCGAACCCCTCATCAAGCCGGTGGACGGCTACCACGCCGTCTCCATGGACGGGGCAACGAGTCTTGCAGCCCCCGGCGAGCCGCTGCTTCCCGTGGCCGCAGCGAGGCTCCTGCTCCCGCCGGGCGAGCGAGTGACCGAGGTCCGCGTCACGCCCGGCGAGCCCGTCCTTCTCGGGACGGGCTATCTCGTTGCGCCCGCGCAGCCGCAGTATCCGCTGAGCTTCACGGGGCCGATCCAGCCGGTCGGTCCGGACTACGGCGCCCGCGCCTCGTTCCCGGGCCGGTTGAACGACGAGCCGCTCTTCGGTCTCTATCGCGGGCACGGGATCGCGACGGTCGCGCTGCACCCGGTCGAGTACCGTCCTTCCGACGGCGCGCTCGTGTGGTACCCGAACATGGTGGTGGAGGTCGTCACGGCGGCGGACCGCGAGGTCGGCGAAGCGCTCGGCGCGCGCGTCCGGCGTGACGAGCCGACCGTGGCCCGCGTGCGGAGCCTTGTGGACAACGAGGCGGCCGACGGCGCCTACGCGCTCGCGCGGCGCGACGCGCCGGCGAGCCGAGCGCTCGACCCGGCGCTTGGGTACAAGTACATCATCGTCACGACCGACGCGTGGGACGACTATCTCACGGGGTTCGCGGAGTTCCAGACGCAGCGCGGCTTGAAGGCCGGGATCTACCTCAGGTCGTGGATCGTCGCGAACTACGCAGGCGTGGACGACGCGGCGAAGATCCGCGCGTTCATCGCGGACGCGTACAGCGCGTGGGACGTTGACTACGTGTTGCTGGTGGGCGACGCGCGCGACGCGAACGGCATCCCGCACAGGGGGCTGCGAGCGGACGCCTACGGAGAGGTCGACAACGACATCCCCGGCGACATCTACTACGGCGCGCTCGACGGCACCTGGAACACCGACGGCGACTCCTACTGGGGCGAGCCGGGGGAGGAGGACTTCTACCCCGAGGTCGCGGTGGGACGCGCCTGCGTGAGCACCGCCGCGCACGTCCAGAACTTCGTCACGAAGACGATGCGGTACGCGAACTCGCCGATCGTCTCGGAGAGCAACAAGGCGATCATGGCCGGCGAGCTCCTGTGGACGAGCCCGCTCACGTACGGCGACGCCTCGAAGGAAGAGGTCCGCTACGGCAGCTCGATGAACGGCTACGCGACCGTCGGGTTCGTGCCGGGGTCCATGACCGTGAGCGTGTTCTACGACAGCCAGGGCTCGTGGTCGGCGTCGGCGCTCATCAGCGCCATGGAATCCGGGATGAACATCGTCAACCACCTCGGACACTGCAACGTTCAGTACTGCATGAAGATGTACAACACGGACATCCCGCAGTTCGACAACGACGGGACGAACCACTCGCTGAACTTCGTCTACAGCCAGGGCTGCTACTCCGGGTCGTTCGACAACAGGACCACGGGCGGCAGCTACACCGGCGACTGCTTCGCCGAGGAGTTCGCGTGCGACGACGACGGCGCGGTGGCCGTCGTGATGAACTCGCGGTACGGCTGGGGCGATCCGGGCGGGACGAACGGCTCGTCGCAGTTCTTCGACCGGCAGTTCTTCGACGCCATGTTCGGCGAGCACATCTATGCCATCGGCTCGGCGAACGACGACTCGAAGACCGACAACATCTGGGCGATCAACTACGGCGCGAACCGCTGGTGCTACTACCAGCTCACCGTGTTCGGCGACCCGGCTCTGCACCTGTGGACGGCCCAGCCGACGGCCATGGTCGTTGACCATCCGTCGGCGATCATCGTGGGCCAGCCCGACATGCAGGTGACCGTGTCGGCATCGGGGCAGGGGGCCGTGGCGGGCGCGCGGGCCACCGTCTGGACGGACGACCACTCGGTGTACAGCACGGGCGTGACGAACGCCTCGGGCGTCGTGACGCTGCACCCGCACGCGCAGGGCCCGGGCACGATGCACATCAAGGTGTGGGCGCACGACCGCCTCGTGTACGGCGCGGACATCACGGTCGCGCCCGCGACGGGCCCGTTCGTCGTGCTCGACCACTACGAGCTTGACGACGACGCGGTCGGCGGGAGCGACGGGAACGGCGACGGCGTCGTGAACGCCGGCGAGACGATCGAGATCGTCCCGACGCTCAGAAACGTCGGAAGCGCGACGGCGACCGGGGTCGGGGCTCAGCTCTCGAGCGGGAGCCCGCACGTTGCCGTGATCGACGCGAACGGGGAGTACGGCGACATCGCGTCGCTCGGGACGGCGACCTGCCTCGGGAGCCACTCGTTCACCGTGTCCTCCGATGCGCCCAACGGCACGGTGCTGCAGTTCGAGCTGGCCATCACCGAGGGGTCGCGCGAGGCGGAGGCGGGGCGCGCCGTGCGGCGCGACATCGCCGTCATGGCGCAGGAGCGGGAGACGTGGTCGTCGAGCTTCAGTCTGGCGGTGGCGGCGCCGGTGCTGTCGTACGCGAGCCATCTGGCGGACGACCCGCAGTACTCGGGCAACGGCAACGGCTGCCTCGAGGCGGGGGAGACCATCCTCATCACCGTGTCGCTCCGGAACACCGGTGGCGCCGCAGCGACGGGCGTGGTGGCGACGCTGTCGTCCTCGGACCCGTACGTTCGGATCAACGAGGCAGAGCAGGGCGTCGCGACGATCGGCGCGGGCGCGACCGCGGCGCTGGGCGGCGTGTTCTCGGTCACGCTGCTTCCCGACTGCCCCGAG
The DNA here is from genome assembly GCA_016867725.1 of Candidatus Effluviviaceae Genus I sp. Lineage (NCBI taxonomy): Bacteria > Candidatus Effluviviacota > Candidatus Effluviviaceae > Candidatus Effluviviaceae Genus I sp. Next base: position 3,281 of record VGIX01000047.1, on the reverse strand, counting down.
TTCCATCACGTTGACTTCGTGCTGGACGTCGCGGCCGACCGGGGCTACGCGGCGACGACCGCCTTCAGCATCATGAGCAGCGGCGGCGACTTCACGGACGACGTGGAGTCCGGCGAGGGCGAGTGGACGCACGGGCCGGTCACGGGCGGGTTCGTCGACGAGTGGCACATCGACACGTACCGGAGCCACACCCCGGGGCACAGCTGGAAGTTCGGCGGCGAGGGGTCCACCTACTACGCCGACTCGGCCGACGGCGCGCTCGTGATGCGTCCGATCTGCCTCGGCGCGGACGCGCAGCTCCGGTTCTGGGACTGGCTGGCCTCGGAGCAGGAGACGAGCATGTCCGCGTGGGACTGCTGCCTGGTCGAGATGACGACGGACGGCGGCGTGACGTGGGACGTGATCGAGCCGGTGGGCGGCTACAGCCACATCAAGAACTCGAACCCTGCCAACCCGCTCCCGCAGGGCACGCCGTGCTGGTCCGGCAACCACGGCTGGCGTCAGGAGACGTTCAACCTCTCGGCGTACGCCGGCGAGACGGTGCAGGTGCGGTTCCGGTTCGCGTCCGACGGCTACGTGACCTACGAGGGCTGGTACGTAGACGACATCGAACTGACCTCAGCCCCGACGGCTCTGGTGGCGGACGGCGCGGGGAGCTGGACGTTCAGGCTGTCGCAAAACGCGCCGAACCCGTTCAACCCGACGACGGTCATCCAGTACGAGTTGCCGCGTGCCGGGGACGTGGCGGTCGAGATCTACACGGCGTCCGGGCGGCTGGTGCGAACGCTGGGCGGCGGGAGGCAGGAGGCGGGGCCGGGGAGCGTCGTGTGGGACGGCACGAACGATGCGGGTCAGAAGGTGGCGAGCGGCGTGTACATGTACCGCCTCGTGGCGGACGGGATGGCGTCCGAGAAGACGATGGTGCTCCTGAAGTAGTCGCCTTGCGCGTCGGGGCGGGGGTGGTTATCGTGTTCACCGACCCCGCCCCGGCGCTCTCATGTCCGCGGGCCGGGTGAAGAGGCTCCGATACCACATGATCCGGAACGACCCCGAGCTTGCGTATCCCAATCACGTCTCCGAGGAGGTGGACCTCCTCGCCCGGGCGCTCGGCTCGGCGACGGAGGTCTTCCTGTTCGTGGACTACCGCGGGACGCTGGTCCCCGGCGACGGGACCGGCGGCCGCGCGCCCGCGCCGGCGCCCGAGGTCCGCTCGAAGCTCGAGCAGCTCGCGGGCGAGGACGCCTTCAACGTGTTCGTCGTGAGTCGCCGCTGCGTCTCGGAGCTGGACGACCTCTTGCGCGTGCCCGGGCTGGGGTTCGTCGGACAGGGCGGGTTCGAGATCCGCGGCGCGCGCGGCACGCCGTTCTTCCCGGTCAATCCCTGCGTGACGAGGCGGCTCTTCCGCGACCTGGAGGGGCACGCGAGGGACCACCTCGCGCGCTTCCCCGGCGTCGAGGTGGAGAACCTCGGCTGCACGCTGTCGGTGAGGCTGCCGCGTGACGCGCGCGCCGTCGCGCGGGAGGCGACACAGGAGTTCATCGCGCTCGTGAAGGAGGCGGACGCGCGGTGCCAGCTCGAGGTGCTCTACGATCGGTCGGGGGTGGGCGTGCGCCTGGCCGGCTGGCACAAGGGCCATGCGGTCAGGCACATCCTCGGGGACGCGGACCGCGAGGAGACGCTCGCCATCTACGTCGGAGACGACGTGACGGACGAGGACGCGTTCGCTGCGCTCACCGAGTGGTCCTGCCCCGACGGCGCGGACGGCGCGTGGGTCGTGCCGCCGATGGACGACGAGGACGAACTCGACGGCTGGCCCGGCTCGCTTCCCGTTCTCGTCGCCGAGCGTTCGCGCCCGTCTGCCGCCTCCCTCTTCGTGAGAAACCCCAAGGAGGTCTACGAGTTCCTGTCGTCGCTCGCCGCCGTGGCCTCGTCGATCCTCTAGGCTCTCCTGACGATCAGCACCGAGCATGCGGCCAGCCTTGCGACGGTCTCGCTCACCGAGCTGAGCGTCCAGGCCTCGTCCTTGCTGTGCCCGCGCGCGCCGACGACGATGAGGTCGGCGCCCTCGGACTCCGCCAGCGCGACGACAGCCTCCGCGGCATGGGGCTGCTCGAGAAGGCGCGTGTCGGCGGCGACGCCGTGCTCCTTCGCCACGGCGGCCGCGTGCGCGAGGATGTCCTCGGCGTCCTGGCGCATGCCGGCGCGGAGCTCGTCGCCGAGGTCGGCGCGGTAGCTCTCGGGGATGTAGAACGCGTGGCAGACGGTGAGCTTCGCGCCGCCGCACGCGGCGAGGCGCGCGGCCGCCGCGACGGCACTGTCGAAGTGGCCTGAGCCGTCAACGGCGACGAGGATCTTCCGGAACATCCCCGGCCTCCTTCGCGGGCCCGCCCGGCCCCGCCCAACGGATCCAGACGTCGCGCTGCGGGAACGGGATCCGGATGCCCTGCTCGTCGAACGCCTTCTTGACGCGCCGGCGGAACTCCCGCCCGACCGCCCACTGCTCCTGCGGCTTCGTCGTGAACGACACGCGGATCACGACCGACGACTCGCCGAAGTCCTGCACGCCGAGCACCTGCACCGGCTGGCTGATCTTCTCCCTGAACTCGGGCGCTGCCACCAGCTCGTCGCCGACCGACTTCAGGACCGCGATGACGCGGTCCACGTCCTCGCCGTAGGAGACGCCGAGGTCGAGGACGAACCTCGACCACTGCTTCGTCATGTTCGTCACGACCGCCATCGCGCCGTTCGGGATGACGTGGACGTTCCCGCGGACGTCGCGGAGCGTGGTGGAGCGAAGCGTGATGCGCTCGACGACGCCCGAGACGCCGGCGGTCTCGATGACGTCGCCCACGCGGAACTGGTTCTCGAGGAGGATGAAGACCCCGGCGAGGAAGTCCTTCACGAGCGACTGCGCGCCGAAGCCGACGGCGAGGCCGGCGATGCCGACGCCCGCGAGGATGGGGGCGATGTCGATCCCCAGTTCGCGCAGGACCATGAGCGCGGCGACGCCCCACGCGGCGACGCGGACGAGGTTCCGCACCACCTTCCCGATGGTCGCGGCGCGCTTCTCCCGCTCGGAGAGCGTCGTCGGGTCGTCGTCCTCGAACGCCCTCTCGATGCGGCGCGTGATGAACCCGGCCAGGCGCGTCACGACGAACGCGACAAGCAGGATCCCCGCGATGCGGATGCCGCTCGAGAAGACCCACTTCATGAACACGGTTGGGTTGAAGACCTGTCTCCAGTCGAACGCCACGATCCGCCTCCGCTACCCGATGACGAAC